>JAYSPZ010000164.1:0-24138 GCA_043721815.1 Gammaproteobacteria bacterium
AACGAGCGCGACGGCGAAGATCCCACGGTAGAACGATTAATTGCACTTGCGCACGACCCCAAGGTAATCGCTATCGGCGAGACCGGACTCGACTACTTCCGCAACGAGGGCGATCTGGAGTGGCAGCGCGAGCGCCTGCGTAGACACATTCAAGCCGCAAAGATCACCGGCAAGCCGCTGATTATCCACAGCCGCGAGGCGAAAGAGGATACCTTGCGTATCCTCGATGAAGAGGGTGCCGCTGAAATCGGTGGTGTCATGCACTGCTTCACGGAGGACTGGGCAACGGCACAGCGTGCGATGGAGCTTAATTTTTACATTTCCTTTTCCGGCATCGTCACCTTCGGCAGCGCGAAAGAACTCAAAAAAGTCGCGGCGCAATTACCGCTGGAACGTCTCTTGGTTGAAACCGATTCACCTTATCTCGCGCCCGTGCCGTTTCGCGGCAAGGCCAATCAACCCGCGTATGTACGTTACGTGGCCGAGTATATCGCCGAGCTGCGTAACACCTCGGCCGAGACTATAGCCGCAGCCAGTACGCAAAACTTTTTCCGGCTATTCAAGCACGCCGTGTAAGGACAGGCATGATTGCCTGTGCCCCCACACCCAGGCCGCGCATATCACGCTGCCGCCGCTGTATGATGCGGCACCATCAGCATAGTGAATGGCTTATGTACTATTCCTCGTGAGCATGCCCATCCTTTATCTGCGCCTCTGGTACAGTCGCTGCCGCATTGGGATTGGGTGTCATTGTCATTGTTGGGTTCTCTGGCATATCTGCGCTATGGTTGTGCTTGTCGAGTTTAGGCATGGACATGACCCCGATTCCATAACGGTATACAACTTCACCGCCGCGCCAGGCCGTGTAAGCTAATAGCACGGTACCCGCCAGCACTAAAATTACCAGGAAAGGTCTGATGGGGCGCCCAATGTGATGCCGCCACACTGACCAGGTGGCCAACAATAAGTAGAAGACAAAGGTAATAATCGCCCAATTTCGATGTATCTTCATTGCGGCATGCGACGAGTCGTCATGTTTGACCGTGTTGAAGGCCCAAAATCCGAAGATGACGGTGATAACTGTAATTGCGGCACCCAACCACAGTGTCCAGCGCGCGAGAATCGTAAATTCATCACGCCAACCAGACGGTTTCATAAGTACCGCAAGTACGTGAAAGATCGCTGAAACGCTTAATAGGGCCACCGTGAAATGGACAAAAACCGGATGCCAGTTAGGTAATATCATGGAACACAGACTCCTGTTGATTTTGATGCATTCAGGTCTGCTCAGTGCTGCGCTTTCGCACTAATTCTCAGGCGGGTACCCAAGCTGGCAAGTTCGATAGACTTTACCAGCCCGGGTTTTTCACCCGATCACTATCGAAACACTGGCGCAGATTTACTTGCTGGGTTTAATGCTCACGATGCGATAAGCTTCGCCCAACTTCTCCAACTCAAAGTCCACCTTCATGCCCGTCTGAACACCCTGCAACATCGCGGCATCCTTAACCGGAAAATCCATACTCATAGCCGACCAGTTCAGGCTCTCGATGGGTCCGTGCGAGAGATTGACCTTAGCTGTTGTAGCGTCTATCGCGTTTACAGTCCCCTGTCCACGATGGGTGTTTTGCACCTGCTCCTTCATGTCGGACATATCGTGACCCTTCATCTCGCCCATGGGCTGATCCTTCATGCCGGACATGTCATGCATGTCAGCATATAAAGGCGTTATCGATACACCCAGCAATACGACTGTTGCAATGGCACTGTTTATTGTCTTCATGTTGCCTCCTGAGGCTAATGTTGGTTAAACCACACAAACGTTTTGTTTCTGAAAAATCACCCGCTACTTATTTCGGCCGTCTTAGAACATGACCCGCAAACCGGCAACCACCGCAAAGTCATTAGTACGCTCACCTTCACTGCGCGCGATGTCCGCAGTGCCGCCAAACTTGTTGGTCCAGGACACGCCGATATACGGCGCAAACTCGCGTTTGATTTCGTAGCGCAGGCGCAGGCCGAGTTCGATATCATTGATGCCGGAGCCGACACCGAATTCCTCGACTTTTTGCGCGGCGGCATTGACCTCCAGGCTCGGTTGCAAAATCAGACGTTGCGTGAATAGCAACTCATAACTGGCCTCAAGACGCGCGGAGAGATCACCGTCCTCGCTGATGAACAACGCCGGGGTCACCTCGAACCAGTACGGTGCCAGCCCTTCAAAACCAATCACGGCAAAGGCGCGCCCACGATCCTGTTCGCCGTAAAGCCTGTCGTAACGCAAGCCTGCCTGAAAATCCCAGAAGGGTGCCACCAGGCGACTGTACAGTGCTTGTGCCTCCCATTCGCCGCCGCTATCGCCCGATTGGTTAGCCGCGCCATCTGTTCTTAACCACAGCCTGTTATAGTCACCGCCGATCCAGGCTTGTGCATCCCATTCCAGTGTGTCCGCACCCTGATTCCTGCGATATTCCAGTTCATCTACCAACACGCTGCTGAACACCTGACGATCTTCCACCGGCTCAGGCCAGCCCGGCTCCGCCGCCATACCCGTTAGCGGCGTTGTCAGTGCAAATAAGCCAATGGCATACGCACGCAGGATCTTGTTCACAGTGACTTTCATGCGAATTCTCCCTTATCAGGCTGGGATACGGACACCACACGGAACATGCCCATCTCCATGTGTAGCAAAAGATGGCAGTGAAACGCCCAGTCGCCTGGCGCATCGGCAGTAATCAACAGCGACAGACGCTCACCCGGTTTCACGTTGATGGTGTGCTTGCGCGGCAAATAGTCACCGGCACCGTTTTCCAGTTCCATAAACATGCCGTGTAAGTGAATCGGATGTTCCATCATGGTGTCGTTGATTAATATCAAACGCAGTCGCTCGCCATACTGAAACGCAATCGGCGCATTCGCCTCCGAATAAGTTTTACCGTCGAACGACCACATGAATCGCTCCATATTGCCGGTGAGATGCAACTCGATTTCACGCCCGGGCGGACGCTTGTCCTCCATCGGTTTTACGTTGCGCAAATCGGTATACACCAGCACGCGCGTGCCGGTATTTTCCAGACCGGTACCAGGCTCGTGGAGACGACTGCGCGGCATCTCGGCGACCATCGAGTTGCCTGGGCCGTGCGTGTCGGGGCCGTGTTTGATTGCGGCGTTCTTGCCGGGCATATCCATACCCTTCATGTTCATGCCGGACATGTCGTGCTTCATATCACCCATGCCACTCATATCCATACCCTTCATGTTTGACATGTCGTGCTGCATGGTTCCACCGGAGGACTTGCCCATGTCTTTCATGCTCGTGTCCGGCATGCTGTGTTTCATCCCCCCCATGTCGTCCATCTTCATGCCCGGCATATCGTGCTGCATCGCGCCAGCGGGCACGCCTTTTTGCATATCACCCATCTTCATGCCCGACATATCGTGCTGCATGCCACCCATACCCATGTCGGACATAGTGCGTAGCGGGGCTGGCCGCCGTTCGGGAATCGGTGCCGTCAGTCCCTCACGCGCTGTCAGCGTACCGCGTGCATAACCGCTGCGATCCATGCTTTCGGCAAAGATGGTATAGGCACGCTCCTCTTGGGGTTCGACGATTACGTCATAGGTTTCCGCCACACCGATGCGGAATTCTTCCACGGTTACCGGTTGCACATTCTGGCCATCCGCCTGCACCACGGTCATCTTGAGACCGGGAATGCGCACATCGAAGTAGGTCATCGAAGAACCATTGATAAAGCGCAGACGCACGCGCTCACCACGCCGGAACAGGCCGCTCCAGTTAGACACAGGTGCCAAGCCATTCATCAGATAGGTGTAGGTATAGCCGCTGACATCCGCCAAATCGCTTGGCGACATGCGCATTTGCGCCCACATCATGCGCTCGGCCATCGTGGTATCCCAGCCGTTCTTTTTTACGTCGCTGAGAAAGTCACCTACCGTGCGTTGCTGGAAGTTGTAGTAATTACTTTGTTTTTTTAACTTGGCCAGGACGTGATGCGGATTTTCAAACGTCCAATCCGACAACATGACTATGTACTCGCGGTCGTAGGAAAACGGCTCCGGTTCGACAGGATCAATAATCATCGCCCCGTAGTGGCCCAACTGCTCCTGCATGCCACTGTGGCTGTGATACCAATAGGTGCCGCTCTGCTTAACCGGGAATTGATAAGTAAATGTCTCACCCGGTTTGATGCCCGCGAAACTCACACCCGGCACACCATCCATCACCGCTGGCAAAATGAGGCCATGCCAGTGTATAGACGAGTCTTCATCGAGATCGTTAGTCACGCGCAGGATGGCGTTTTGCCCTTCACGCAAGCGCACCAAAGGCCCGGGGATCGAGCCATTAACCGTGATCGCGTGCGCATCGCGCTCGCCAATGCGCAGCGCCGTTCTCTGGATGCGCAGGTCAAGTGCTTGCGCATCTTCCCCAACAGACGCGGCCTTGCGCAGCCCAGTGTATTCGGCGGCATACGCAGGTGCGAGACGCTCAAGGCCCGCCAACAGCCCCATCGCCGCCATGCTTTTTAAGAGATCACGCCTCGTAAACCCGGGGTTGTTACGATTCATAAGTATTTCCTCTAGTGGATCAACAAATATGACACCACGCAATACACGGCGCGTGGTGTCATGTAGGTTTTCACGCAGTCCGCCCGCGATACCGAGGGCGGTTGGATGCTCGCATACCGTCTATCATTGCTCAACCAGCCCAGTTATCTCCGGGCGGTATAACCGAGCAGCCTTCTTGGATAACGACATCAGCCTATGCCGTCAAAAAACAATTTTAAGGAATCTCTGATTTATTCAGAGATTCCTGCGGCATAGGGATATGCCGCCATTAAGTCTCCAGGGCATTTCTCCTTTCCTGAGACCAACTAAGGTCTTACCGCACTGTGTAGTTTTCTCGCATTGTCTTCAGAACCTTCTGCAATTTTTGGAAATTAGACTCCGTGCCGACTTTATCCTTAGCATCGCCACTGGCATCCAAGCGTTCGGCTAAAGTTGCTACGAACTGACTATTGGTTTTAATTTTTGCCAGCTTGTCAGCAGGCAAGGCACCGGAACGGGCTGGTATTGCCGCTACGAGATCACGGATAGCAAAGGCGTGAAGGTGCACTTCATTGAGCTTGCCGGTTTCGATAACCTTCGCTAGCTCCTCGCTTCGTTTATCTATTGATTGCCAAATAGCGTCAGTGGTGGTTGGAACCTCTACTTTGGTCTCGGGTTTTTCTGCCGCTTGCGCGGACGGGTTAAATAGCGCGCTGCCAACCAGCAGCGCGCCGAGTAGAGCGGTCTGGGGTTTAACAATTTTCATCAATGTCTTCTTCATGCTGCGGACTCCTCTGGATTAAGTTGCGGATTCGATTGCTGTGGGGCTTTAACTTGCTGCGCAGCCAACTTGGCCTCACGACGCTCACGCCATTGCTCCATACGGTTATAGACGGTAGGCACCACAACCATATTCAATAAGGTGGCCGTCACCAGCCCGCCCAATACGACTTGTGCCAGGGGACGCTCCAGCTCTTTGCCGACCGGAGAACCCCACAGCAGTGGAATCAAACCTAGTGCGGCAGTGGCCGCCGTCATCAGCACCGGCACCAGACGATCCAGCGTGCCTTGCACCACGACTTCATGCAGCGGCTTGCCCTCGGCGCGCAACTGGCTGTAGTGGCTGACGAGGATGATGCCGTTGCGCGTGGCGATGCCGAACAGGGTGATGAAGCCGATGATGGCGGCCACGCTCATGTTCGCACCCGCCAGATAAAGGCTGACGATGCCACCGATCATCGCAAGCGGCAGGTTGAACATTACCAGCAGCGCTTCGCGGAAAGTGCCGAAGGCTTTATATAGCAATAGCAGCGCACCAAATATGGCCAGCAGGCCGAAGCTGAGCAGGGTGCGGTTCGCTGCCTGCTGGGACTGGAACTGGCCGCCATATTCAAAGTAGTAGCCAGGCGGCAGTTTGATCTCCTTGTTGATTGCCACCTGCGTATCGGCGATGACACTGCCGAGGTCGCGGCCCTGTACGTTGAAACCAACCACCAGCAGGCGCTGCACGCTCTCGCGACTGATCGCGTAAGGTTGATCCTCTACATTCACATCGGCGACTTGGCGCAAGGGAATCTTACCGTTGCCCTTCTCCAATACGGATGCATCCACCAGAATGTTGCGGATATCCTCTACACTGTTGCGTTGCGAACTCTGTAGACGCACGTTGAGGTCGAAGGTGCGGTGCCCTTCCAGAATGCTGGAGACGTTTTCGCCGTTGAGGAACAGCTGGATGTCCTGGGCCACGTCGCCCACGTTGATACCGTAGCGGGCGGCCTTTTCGCGGTCGATCTTGATGCTCACCTGGGGCACGTTGATCTGCTGCTCGACGTTGATATCCACCGCGCCGGGTACCTTCTGGAGTATGCCACGCACCTGTTGGCCAAGTTGATATAGCTGCGGTAGTTTTTCGCCGAAAATTTTGATGGCAACCTGAGCACGCACCCCGGATTCCACCTCGTCGAAACGGTGCGCGATAAACTGGCCGATGTTGAACACGGCACCCGGTATATTGCCAAGATCCTTGCGGATGTTTTCCAATAGAACATTTGCGGATATATCGCGATTTTTTTCAAAATCCAGGCGCACGTCGAACTCACTGAAATTGGGCGGCTGTGCATCTTCGTCGAGTTCACTGCGTCCGGCACGTTGCGAAATGGAGACAACTTGCGGATATTTCAACATGTCCCGGCGCACCAAGTCGCCGAGACGCATGGATTCCTCCAGCGAAGTGCCGGGCAAAGTCACCATGGAGACGATGAAGTTACCCTCCTGAAATTCGGGCAGGAACGAACGACCAAACAAGGGCAACAAGGACAGCGTCAGTGCCAAAGCTAGCACGGACATCCCTACCACCCACCAGAAGCGGCGCAGCGCCACGTTCAGCAGGCGCGAAAATTGGCGCTTCAGTCCAATCACGAAACGCGTTTCCTTTTCATGCCCTTCACCGCTGCCGTGGCCAGCAGTGTCGGCGGCGAGTTCCCGGCGACCCAGGGCGCGCAGCTTCACGTCCCGATCCAGGCGTTTTTCGTCCTTGCGCACTAGCAGGAAATAACAGAGCGCTGGCACCGTGGTCACCGCCACGACCAGCGATACGGTCACGGAGGCGATATAGGCGATGCCCAATGGGCTAAAAATGCGTCCAGCCAGATCTTCCAGGAAAAAGATCGGCAGAAAAATCAGGATAATGATGAACGTGGCATACACGACCGAATTGAGAATTTCCTGCACCGCGTCGAACACCACCTCCATCGGTGGCAGCGGACGCTCGGCGTTGCGGTTCAGGCGCAGCCGGCGCACCACGTTCTCTACCGTGATGATGCCGTTGTCCACCACCTCGCCAATGGCGATGGCGAGGCCTCCGAGTGTCATGGCGTTGATGCCGATGTCGAAGGCGTACATCACTAAAATGCCGCCCACGAACGACACCGGCATGGACAAAAAGGTGATGAAAGAGGCGCGCCAGTTCGCCAGGAATATGAACAACACGGCGATGACGATCAGCGCGCCTTCCAAGAGCGCAACATTCAGGTTGTGCACTGCTGTCTCGATGAAGTTGGCTTGGCGGAATACCTGAGCTTCCATCTTCACACCGGGCGGCAACTTCTGCTTAATCTCGGCCAGCGTCTTCTCCACCTTCGCGGTGGTGGTGACGGTATCGGCCCCGTAGGCCTTGGACACCGTGCCGATCACCGCGTCTTTCAAGCCATAGGCACCATCACCGCGCTTGATCTCGCCACCGAAGACCACCTCGGCTACGTTGGCGATGGTGATGGGCACCTGGTCACGCACGGTTATCAGCGTGGTTTTGATGTCATCCAGCGAAGTGATCCGGCCTATGCCGCTGACGATGAATTCCTGTCCGGGTTGCTGCAGGAAGGCACCCGGAACATTGACATTGGCGTTGCGCAAAGCGTCGCGTACCTGTTCGATGCTGATGTTGTAGGCCAGCATGCGTTGCGGATCGAGGCGCACTTGGTATTGCTTGACCTCGCCGCCGATGGAGACCACAGAGGCAATGCCGCCCAGCGACAAAATGCGCGGGCGGATGTCCCAGTCGGACAAGGTGCGTAGTTCTTCCGGTGATACGCTATCGCTGGTCAGCGCGTATTTGACCAGCCAGCCCACTGCCGAAGTAACGGGTAGCATCACCGGGATGCTACCCGGTGGCAAACGGCCTTGCACATTCTGGATACGCTCGTTTACAAGCTGACGATCTAGATAGACATCCGTGCCCGAGTCAAACACTACCACGATGGTGGACAAGCCGACGGAGGTCTTGGAGCGAACGGCAGTCACGCCCGGCGTGCCATTGATTGCGCTTTCCAGCGGATAGGTGATGAGCGACTCCACGTCTTGCGGGGCCATGCCCGGTGCTTCGGTCTGCACCACGACCTGGGGCGGGGCAAATTCGGGGAATACATCGAGCGCCATGCGTTGCAGGGCAAAGCCACCCGCAATCATGAGCACTAAAGTGAACGCCAACACGATGAGACGGTTGTGCAGCGACCAGGCGATGAGCGTGTTAAACATTAGTGCTGATCTCCGGCTTCGGTGTGCTTGTTCCCATCGGTATGCTCTTCCGCCGCAAGCGGTTTTTTAGCCTGCGGGTCTGTCGAGACGGGTTTTTCCTGTTTCGTTTGCTTACTGCCAAAAGTCTTGATGCGCGCCGTGAAGTTGCCTATCCCATTAGTAAGCTGGCCTATCCAGCTAACTGGTTTTTCATCTTTCATCTGGCTATCAGGAGCGGTCGGCTTTTCCTCTTTTGCCGACTCGCCACTGCCGGTCAGCCACATCGTGTAAACCTGCCGGTTGCCTTGCGTCACGACTTCATCGCCAGGCACCAGGCCCTCGGTGATTTCACTGAATGCACCATCGCGCACGCCAACACTCACTTCCATGCGATTAAAGCTGTTGCCTTCCGCCACAAACACGAACTTCTCACCATTGGCTTCAACAATAGCGCTGTTGGGCACCGCCAGCGCCGCGTCGTTACGCTTCAGGATCACGCTGGCGCGCGCAAACATATTGGGCTTGAGCAGGCCCTGTTCATTCGCCAGTTCTATCCAGAGATTTACGGTGCGGCTAAGTGGATCAAGGTTGGTATCGATCAACGTGACCTTGCCGGTAAATATCTCATTGGGATAACTGAGCACATGAACACGGGCCTCCTGCTCGACCTTGATCTTGCCCAGGTCTTCCTCAAATACCTTGGCTATGACAATGACTTGCGTGCGGTCACTGATATGAAAAAGTGAAGAATTGGGCTCCACCGCCTGGCCGACACTCACATTAAGCGCATCGATAAGGCCGCTCATGGGCGCAGTAATATTGACGCTGGGCGGTGGATCGCCACTCAGGCGCGATTCCACCTTGGCGAGATTCTGCCCGGCCTTGACCGTATCCCCCAGCTTGGCGTACAAGGCCTTCACCTGGCCGCTAATGCGTAGGCCGACCTCAGCCTGGCGGTTGGGTAGCAACTGCACCTGACCGTTGAGGTTCAACTCCTGATTGATAGTGCGTACTTCAGCGGGCGCGGTTTGCAGGGCAATAGCCTGCTTCTGCTGATCGGTGAGTTGCACCGGGCCGCGTGCGCCACCACCGCCCACCTCGATTTCCTCGCCATGGCCAACGGCCTCGGGCAGCATGAATGGCAGGGTTAGTAGCAATAAAACGATTCCTGTAATAAATCGAAGAAATGCACTGTGGCTCACTCTGTTTCGAAATATGTAGCTATTCAATGCGGTTATTCCTTTCATAGGGGCGTGTGGCTGGCACGGTCATAGACATCGACTGATCTGGTAGCGTGGGAACCTGCTGGCCCCGTGTTACATCTAATTGCGCGTCCGAAGTAAAGGAATTCGACGGGCCTGGTGCCAGTCCGTCTCCGAAACTGCTCCCAACTCCAAAGGCCAGGCCCGTCAATGCTTGCAAATACTGGTCAAGGACATTGAGATAAGCGATATGTGCATCGGTGTGCTGGCGCTGGGCCTGCACCACGGCAAAGATCGGGATTTGCCCAAGGCCATAGGCAGCCTGCGAATTACTGACGTTACTGTCGGCTAAAGGTAGTATGGTGTGTTCGTAGTCATGCAGGGCCACCTTCAGGCGTTCGCTCTCGGCGTAGGCGCTGGCGACCTGGTTGCTGATGCTGGCCGCAAGCGCTTCACTCCGCGCCGTAGCCTGGCTGCCCGCAACGATGGCTTCGGCGATGCGGCCCTGATTCTTATTGCGCAAGGGTAGGGGGATAGACAGGGTCACACCCAATGCACGCTCGGTGTCTTGCGGCGGTGCGCCGGTGATGGACAGGCGACTTTGCTCCACGCCTACGCCGACCGTCCAGTCTTCCCAGGTCTGGGAACGCGCCAGTGCCTGAGCCGCACGGGCGCGTTCCAGGTTCAGGGCCTCGACCCGTAATTCGGGACGTTGGCTTAAGGCTTGTTGTTGCAACTTCTCCACACCGGGCAAGACCTGTGCCCTGGCCAACGAGTCATCCAAGGTCAATGCCTGCCCAGCGACCCTCCCCAGCAACTGGTTCAGCAGGCCCTGTTGTGTTGCCTGCTGGTTTTGCAGCAAGGTACGCTCCTGCTCCAAACGCGCCAGCTCTATGCGCGCCGTGAATACATCCAGTTCCGACACCTCTGCCACCTTGAAGCGGTTGCGGGTGACCTTGACCAGCTTTTTATCCACCTTTATCAGACTGTCACGCTCCGCAATCTGGCGATTCAGGACGATGATCCGGTAATACGTGGAGGCCACATTACCCGTCAGCCTGCGCTCGGCGATATTGATTTCAGCCATTGCCAAGTCAACATCCACCCGCGCCACGTCTTTCTCGCGGGCCAGCCACCCGGCTACGGGGAACTGCTGGGTGAAGCCCGCACTGACGGCGTATTCGCCGTTATTACCGAACAGAAAGTCGCTGCGCGTGGACAATTCGAGGCGCGGATTAGCAGGCAATCCAGCCTGCGCCAGACGGGCATGTGCGGCATCCACGCTATAACGGGCTGCTTGCAAATCCTTGTTATTTTGCAGGGCCAGCGTAATGACTTCTTCCAGCCCGAAGCTTGTCGCGTTGCTCTGAGACTCGATCCCTTTTGCCATAAGGGCGGCGCTCACGGCGCTCAGCCAGCCGCCAGCGACAATAACGAGAACCAGACGCGACAAAGCGCGGTTGAGCATGAGTAATGACATGAAATATATTCCCAAAATTAAACACCGTGCTGAATAACACACGAGCCGGGAATACGGTTTGAGGTGAAACGGAGAAGCTTAAGGATGCCCCAAAACCGTAATACCCAGCCCGAAAAGGGCAGGGTAGAAGGACATCAGAGCGGTGGGGCGTGAGGCCAGAGGGAGTTGGCGATTAAAAAATGCCTGGATTTGCCGCCGGGAGGGTCAATGCCGAAATGGCGGACAACCAGTGCCGGCAAGAAAAGAACAGCAGAAATAACGGCAATAAACGGTACTAAAACATAGGCCAGATCATACAATGCCTGAAGATTGCTGGCCTGAGAAAATGCCGAGAGATTTTGCAGTAAGGTACAGCAAGCGTCCCCCGATTTTTTATCGCCCCCGCCATGTTGGACGTGCTCACCGGCTTGGTTGCTAACCGGGGTGGAACCTGCTCCAAAGTGTTGCTCCGGGGACTCACCGAACTGCATTACACTTATCGAGCAAACCGCCAGCGAAAATATCCAACTAGCCAATACCACCCAAGCAATACCGCGCAAACTCACACCACCGAACCGCCGGAAAATGGAATTATGACGCATCGGTTGGTTTGGAACGGCTGGATACACGTTATAACGACCCTGACTTATAATTGAGCGAAGTGTGCAGATTCGACACCTCCAGTTTCTAGTAGTTCACGCACCACGTCAATCACAGCGGGTAGTTGACACAGCTTTCTGCACTTATAATTTACTTCGCATAATGTATATTATGTTAAATAATAGGTGTTAGGGAAGCTCTAGTCACGCACCCTTCATTTCATTGCACTTGCCTGTAGCCTGGCTCATCATGCGTTTAGTGGTATCGAGTGTCTTTTGTCGAAACAGACGCGGGAGGAACATATCATGCTGGGGATCGAGGGTTATCTTATTCTTGTGCTTATCGCGGTGGGCATCGTGCTGGCGAATTTCATAATTAACAGGATCGGTAGAAAAAACAAGGAAAGCGACAATACCCAAGAATAATCCAAGGAAACACCGTTGTCCTGGGTGCCTCCTGCCGGGCAGCAGTTCAGTTTGAAAATTACGGCAGTGAGGTCGGGGGTTCATCCCCCTTCCCCCCTGTCGCTATCCTGAATTAACAGGGATTATTAGGAGTGGGGATACATGGCGGTGTCTGCGGCGGTGGCAGCCCTGTTGCAGGCGGCTGTACTATTGCAGGCGGCTGCGGCGTTCCGTCCGCCGGTGTTCCCTTGTTAAGGGCATCATTGGCGCCATCCGAGCTTCTGTCACTCACCGCGTCGCTGAATCTGGCCTCCTCCGGCAGGCCCGGTGGTGTGACGACCTCCGGGGCAGTGGTGACCTCCTGAGCAACAATGATCTCCGGGGCAGTGTTGGCATCACGGACACGGGCGCTATTGGTCTGGGTACCTGCGTCGAGATTAAGCGACCCTGCCTTATTTAGAACAAAGCCGGAACCCCGCCAGAAACGGACCTTTAATACCCCACTCTCGTCCAGCGTCACTTCCAGGTCAGTGCCACGTACACCGATACTGGCAACCGGCGTATTGATCCGGTAGGCATCCGGTCTTTGCTTGGAGATAAACCCGGTGACCGTGCGTAACCCACCCTTGAGCAGCGTCATCACACTGGCATGGTTACCTTTATTAGCCGAATCAAACCGGTAATCGTCCACCCGCAGCTCCGTGTTAGGCTTGAGCGACAGCAAGGCATCGTCTATGAATTTAACCTGCGCACGCGAGTTGGCACCGGTTTTCAATACCTCGCCGCTGTAAAATTCGGATTTGCGCGCGAGCGCCCTGCTCTTGCCTTGAGACGTGATCGCGGATACCTCGCCGCTGGCGACGATCACCTGACCGACCAACACGGCGGCTTGCGTGACCGGGCTTAGCAACGCCAAACCTATCCAAAACAACCCCGCAGCGATACGACCTCTCTGGCTAAACATGGCGATAACCTCGATTCCTGATTTGGACTTTAGGGTTAATAAAAGTCATAACGTGCACCCACTGTCAGCAGCGTTCGATCGTAATCGAACAGGGAAATATTGGAATTATTATGATTGTATCTCGCCTCGGCATTAAAGGACCACGTCGCATCGGGTTGCCAGCGCCAGCCCAGCGCGGCCTGATAGAGATCGTCACTGCGCGTTTGTGCAAAATCCGGGTGAGGAGCGTCATAATCCGTTTTTTGCGCGAAGAGTGTGATATAGGGTGTGTGGTGGGGTATGGGAGTCCAGCGCAAATCCAGGCTCACACCATAATAATCGCGTCCATTAAATTTGCCGTTGTCGCGCAGGGCATCATCATTGCCATAATAGGTGCCCAGATTGAGCAGCCCGCCATAAGCGGAAAACTGGTGCGCCCAGCCACCCCCGAATAACAAGGTATCCAGGCCCCGGGAAGATTGTCCCGAGTAGGTGATCCGCCCCACCTGGCCATAGGCGCTAATCCAGTCCTGCGCCGAAACCGGCCTGCTCCACTCCGGGCGAATCGCCTTAAAGTGGCTGAGCGTCCGGTCGGCTACGTCGTACTCATCATACTGGAACGATAAACGAAACTGATTTTGTCCCTGCGCGAGTGATAAACCCGTTTTCAGGCCCAGCAACCGGGTGTTGAATGCCTTTTCCTGAAGATTATTGCGCTGGCTACCGGAGACCGAAAAAAACAGGGTGTGTGTCGGGCTTAACGGCTGTTCAACACTGGCACCAAAACCCGCCTCTATAAACTCGTCATCGCGCTCCCGGCTTGCATCGTCGAGCAGGATAATTTGCCCGCCGGGCAGTGTCACGCTGGTGTCTGAGGTGGCGCTATTTACGTTGGAGTCGTTGCCAAATTTCAAATCCAGGTAGGCACGTTGCCGGGTTTTCTGCCCCGTGTCTCGCCCGTCCAGTTCCGCTAACAAACGCGCCGCGCCGCTGCCAATATCGGCTGGGGGATGGCCGGTCTGTAGCACAGCCAGCTCGCGGCGTGTCGAATCATAGTCACCCAGCGTCTGATAGGCCTGCGCCAGCTCCAGACGCGCACGCTGATTTTGCGGCTGCGCGATGAGTACGCGCTCCAGGGCAAACAGCGCCTGATCGGGCTGGTCGGCCTGGTTGGCTGCCATGCCCAATAGCAAATCAAATTCGGGATCACCGCCGTATTCGGCGCTTTGCGCTTGCAGTAACTCAAAGGCCTCGCCAGCCTTGCCGGACTGCAACAGCTCTCTGGCCCGGGTTTCCCAGTCCACGGCCTGGGCCACTGAGCTGGCCAGCAACAGACTCGCGGCGATCCACTGCACTATCCGCATTATTTGTGCCCTCTACGACCTGTTTCGTTAACGTTTTTGATGAGCTATAGCCTGCACATATACCACCATATTACTCGATGCCGCCTTCATTGCAAGTGTATCGATGAGTCCACCCCCTACGGGCAAAAAAAAGGCCACCCGGTGAGGGGTGGCCTTGGTATCCCTGAACTAGATGGAACGGGATTCTTTTTGTGCGCTGTGCACTTAAGTATTTATGTAGCGTGCGCTGTGCGCACGTATGACCGACATTGCAAACAATTTCGTGCGCACAGCGCACGCTACCAAACCCCATTAACAAAGGGGGGGGCCGTAGGCCGGGGGATTTGGGGTCGCGCACAGCGCAGGCTACGGGCTGGCCTCGCATATAAATTCCTCAAATTTTCCGCTGCTGCTGCGGGGTATCTCGGTGGGAAAATAAGTAAATTTCAACTGGAACGGAAATCCGAGCCACTCGCGGGTGAGTTCTCTCAACCCGGCTTCTTGCGTGATGGTCAACGGGGAGTCCGATACCAGACGCACCTCCATCATTTCACGATCACGCTGAATGATCTGAAATTGGCGTATCGGGGCCATGTCGCGGTAATAATAGGCACCCATCAGCGGCCAGTGGCGGCGGCCATCGGGCAATAGCAGCATATTGCGTTCACGTCCCACGATTCTTTTGAGCGCGGTCAGGCCACGGCCGCACGGGCACGCAGGGCCGACTTCGGCGTAGTCACCGATGCTATAGCGGATGAGCGGTGTGGCGAGATTATGCAGGTCGGTAATGACAAGCTGCCCTATTTGTCCCGGCAGGCAAGACTCTCCCTGCTCATCGAGAATCTCGACGATCAGGCTTTCCGACATGACGTGATACAGGCCGCTCTGCGGACATTGCAGCGCGATGGTGCCCAGTTCCTGTGAACTGTAGGCATCGGCAATATCCACGTTCAGCAATGACCGCGTGGCTGCGCGCAATTCATCGCCCAATGTTTCGCCTATGGTTCGCACTTGACGCAACCGGGGCAATTTCATGCCGCCTTGCGCAAGCTGTTGCAGTAGCGCGGCGAGGTTGGTCGGATAGGTGAGCAGATAGTCCGGGTTAAGCTTGGTCAACCACTCGGCCTGCTGCACTATGTCGGTTGTAATCGTTAGCCCATGGGAAGGGCCGCTTGCGAATAACAGATTAACCGGCGATCCCCAATCCGACCGGGGGGGATTTTGCTCCGGCAAACGTGCGCGTATAACGGCCAATGTTCCACGAAAGTCGCGTTGCTGCCATAGGTGTTCACGCAGGACGGTGGCCAGCCAGAACAGTTGAT
The DNA here is from genome assembly GCA_043721815.1 of Gammaproteobacteria bacterium. Classification (GTDB taxonomy): domain Bacteria; phylum Pseudomonadota; class Gammaproteobacteria; order SURF-13; family SURF-13; genus JBDSTW01. The sequence goes on from JAYSPZ010000164.1 coordinate 15,851, forward strand.
TGATGGCCGTGCGCTGCACCACTACCGGCTCTCCGGTCGAACCTGACGAGCGGGTTTCACTCATCGGCATATGTGCCTTGGGTAACTGTTTGCAAAACAGGCCTTGGCCTGCGGATTGCAAATCGCGGCGGCTCAGGATGGGTAGTTTGCGCAGCCCTTGCGGAGTCGCCAGATCATCCGGCTGCAACCCTGCCGCTTGCAGCTTGCCATGAAAGTGGGGCGAAAATTTCTGCGCATGCCGGGCCAGCTTCACCAATTGCCGATGTTGATGCGCGGAAATCTCCTCGGGAGCCAACCACTGAGTTTCTTCCAGTTGATACAGCAAGGCCAGGAGCGGCGCGGTGTTTGCGCCCGCCAGCGGTGGCCATGTGATGCCCTCGATTCTGCTGCGCAGGGCCGGAAATGTCGCATGTCCTTTCATCATTCATCGCGCTCCAGAATAAGGGTGGGGCAACGCTCCGCAAGCTCATAAGACCCTTGTGTCAGGCCAGTTTCCCTGAAGTCCGGCGCGAGTATTGCCCGCACTTGCGCCAAGCTTGGGTAACTGTAGCGTGCCACCGAGCCAGCGTAGAAATCAATGGTGTTTATCGCTTCCAAAGCCCATCCGGTCGTCTCCGCAAGACTCTTCCTGTCCGGCAACAAGCGATTGAAGGCCGCGTGGGTATCTGCGACGTTGACGTGGACATCATGGGTCTCTGCGGCCAGCGCCATGGATAGACGCCATTTGAATGCGTGAAAGTTATCTATGCGTCTGTCGCGTGCCGCAGCGCACACCTCGGCGCATGTTTCTGTCTGCTCCGGGCTGGCGAAGAGTCTGATCAGTATCTTGCCACCGGGCTTGAGTACCTGTTTGCACTGATCCAACACGCCCCGGTACTGTGAAGGATACGACAGCAGCGTCAGGCTGCCATCTCCGATAATCGCATCGAAAGAATGCGCGGCGAAGGGCATTTGCAACCAGTCGCCTTGCACGGCACTTCGCCCGCCATGATTGCCAGGCCAGACGGCAGCGACCATCGCGGCATTATGATCCAAGGCTATTAAATGCCCGGCCGGACTCGTGAGTTCCGGCGTAACACCGAGCAGCAAATAACTGCCGCCTCCCGGCGCAAGTGCCTGCTGAATGATGCCGACATCCTCGGGACACGGCCGCAATGGCGAGGCTAATCTATTCCATTTTTGAGCGAGATCGCTCCAGTGGTCTTTAGGTGGATTTTGCATTGAGGTGAGGGAGCCGGAAGTTAGGCCCATTATAACGTGTGCCGTGAATGGTGGCCGGTAAAATTTAAGCGGCGCGGATTAACGGGGTGGGCATCACCCCTGACTATAGAGATTCAGGGAAGACATCCGGCGCGCACAAGCGAAATGGGTTTAGTAAAGCCCCTTTTCTTCAAGTGTCCTGAACAGGCGCTCGATATTTTTATCGCTGAGTGAGCCTCCGGTACGCTCGATCAGCTCAATCCGTACGCCGGTGACCGGATCACGCTGTAAAAAGATTTGACGAATTCCTTCCCCGCACAAAATCGGCGTATCGAACTGGCCACCGGCGGCAGTTATCCGCATGACCGCCTCATCCATGTCCGCGACGGCATAGGCGATGTGACTAACGCCGGGGCCGGATTTATCCAGAAGGAGAGAGATTTGGGATCGAGGGCAAGTGCCTTGCACCAGCACTACAATGGCGCGCCCTGCCCTCATCACAGCGGACAGCATGCCCGAATGCTCACCCGAGGTGACGCGACGCTCCACCAGGGTAAATCCCAGGGTCATTTCGTACCATTGGATGGCGGCATCGAGACTCTCCACGGCTATGGAGATGTGATCGATATCCAGAATCAAATCGGCGAGTTGTGCCGTCGGCTGCTTAATGTCGTCCAAATTCATGCTTGTATTTGCGACGCTAAATCTCGGTTGTTGATTAGGGGGCTGTATGTAGTGTGTGTGGCTAATGTAGCACATCCGGGTATTTCGTGCGCACAGCGCACACTACTCCCTATTTAATAGAGTGTGACCCCGCTCCTCTGTGCAGATACAATGGTAGGCATTTATCAGCTAACAGGAAATAGCCGTGAGTTTGCCCCCATTAGCCATCGATCTCGATGGCACCTTATTAGACTCGGATCTATTGATCGAGTCCGGCCTCACTTTTATGCGCGCGCGGCCAATGCATATATTTTATCCGCTGGGCTGGCTGGCATCCGGTAAGGCGCGTCTCAAAGAAAGCTTGGCGAGCGTTGCGGAGATTGATGTCACCTGCCTCCCCTACAATGCCCAGGTCATTGCCTTCATCAAGGCAGAGCGTGCGATGGGTAGGCAGATCATCCTGGTTACGGCCAGCCATCAAATCTATGCCGACCAGATAGCCAGGCACTTACAGCTCTTTGATCGTGTTTTGGCTACGCAGGGTGATATTAATCTGAGCGCACACAATAAGCGCGACAAACTGGTCGGGGAATTTGGCACAGGCGGTTTTGACTATGTCGGCAATGCACACGACGACCTGCCGGTCTGGGCGGCTGCGCGCCATGCGTACCTTGTGAATCCGGCTCGCGGCGTTGAGGCGAAGGCCAGGTCGCAGGGGAATGTCGCGCAGGTCATGTCCACGCCGCGTAACCCATTCAGGTCGTGGGCAAAGGCGCTACGCTTTCATCAGTGGACGAAAAACCTGTTGATCTTTGTGCCGCTCCTGGCCAGTCACCAACTAGGACAAGTGGACTTACTGCTGAACGGGCTGCTTGCCTTTGTCTTTTTCGGGCTGTGCGCCTCCAGTGCCTATCTGCTTAATGATCTGCTCGATCTGGTTGACGACAGACACCATGCCACGAAACGCCATCGCCCTTTCGCTTCCGGTCAGTTGTCGGTCAAGGCGGGTTTACTCGTCTGTCCACTCTTGCTCATTGCTGCCTTTGTCGGATCCGTGTACTTATTGCCCTTGCCATTCACTTTGGCTTTGGCAAGTTACTATCTCTTGACGCTCGCCTATTCCATTTCACTCAAGCGTTTGATCGTGGTGGATGTGATAACCCTGGCCCTGCTTTATACGCTGCGCATCATCGCCGGCACCCTGGCCTTTGAGGTGTCGCTGACCTTCTGGATGCTGGCGTTTTCCATGTTCATTTTCTTGAGCATGGCACTGGTAAAACGCTACGCCGAGCTGCGCGAGGCCCGCAATAATGGTCGGGTGGAGAAGACCAGGGGACGGGGTTACTACCCGGACGATCTGGAAATGATCTCCTCGCTGGGGGCGGCCTCCGGTTATCTATCGGTCATGGTGCTGGCCCTCTATATTCAGGATCAGCAAACGGTTGCACTTTATCAACATCCTCAAGTGATCTGGCTGGCCTGCCCTCTTTTGCTGTTTTGGATCAGTAGAATCTGGCTGCTGACCCATCGTGGTCAAATGCACGATGATCCGATCGTGTTCGCCCTGCAAGATCGCGTGAGTCTGCTGCTGGGAGTCCTGTTTGGTGCAATCTTCTGGATTGCGATGTGACTTCTGCGAAGCTTGGCTCCTGGGGGCGCTACCCCCCCTATATGCAAACGGCGCACCCCAGCCACTGGCGGGTCGATTTGAAAAAGGATGTCGCTCAATTGGTACGCGCCCACGGTACCACACTACCCTTCGGTAACGGACGCAGCTACGGTGACAGTTGTCTGGCATCGTCCGACCATGTTCTGCACATGCGTGGCGTGAATCGTTTCATCTCCGTCGATTGGAACGCGGGCGTGATCGTGGCCGAGGCGGGTGTCACCCTGGAGGAGATACTGACGGTTGCAATTCCGCGCGGCTGGTTTTTACCCGTTACCCCCGGCACAAAATACGTTACGCTGGGCGGCGCCTTGGCCAATGATGTGCACGGTAAAAATCATCACGTGCGCGGCACGTTTGGCTGCCACGTGCGACGCTTTAGCTTGGTGCGTTCCGACCGGCCTGCGGTCATTTGCTCCGCCGACGAAAACTCGGAACTCTTCGCAGCAACGATAGGCGGGCTTGGCCTTACCGGCATTATCGAATGGCTGGAATTGCAGCTCATCCCCATCCGATCCAGCCTGGTCGATACAACTACTATCCGCTTCGATTCCCTGAGTGAGTTTTTTGCGCTATCACGCGATCTCGATGCGCGTCATGAATACACGGTGGCCTGGGTGGATTGCTTGGCTAAAGGTACTTCCGCAGGACGTGGGATATTTACGGTCGGCGATCATGCTGAACAAGGCCCTCTGGAAATCAGCACTCAGCGTAAGATCACCCTGCCGTTCACGCCCCCCGTTTCAGCGATCAACCGATTCAGTCTGCGGCCGTTCAATTACGCCTATTACCACCTGCACAAGACCGGACGGCAACGCGCCTCGCTTGGCTACGATCCGTTTTTCTATCCCCTGGACGCCATACTCCAATGGAACCGCCTCTACGGACACCGGGGCTTGCAGCAATTTCAATGCGTGATCCCGGATAGACAGGCTGAGGCAGGGATACATGAATTACTACAGGCCATCGCACAGAGCGGCAGCGGATCGTTTCTTTCCGTATTAAAGCGCTGCGGCGACATCACCTCACCGGGGCTGTTGTCGTTCCCGCTGCCGGGGGTTTCACTGGCGCTGGATTTTCCGCAACATCACGGCCTGGACAGAACCCTCTTCCCCCGCCTTGATGCCATCGTTCGTGAGGTCGGCGGGAGGTTATATCCCGCCAAGGACGCGCATATGTCCGGCGCGGATTTTCGGAACTTTTATCCAAACTGGGTTAAGCTCGATGCCCTGCGCGACCCCGCTCTCTGTTCACGTTTCTGGAATCGAGTCACCGCACCATGAAAAAAATAGTGATCGTCGGCGCGACATCCGCCATCGCAACGGCTTGCGCACGACTCTGGGCGGCGGAACAGGCCGAGTTTTTTCTGGTCGGGCGCGATACGGAAAAACTGCGGCAAATCGCCAATGACCTGAATGCGCGTGGCGCGTCCGCCGCGCATACGCATACGCTCGATCTGAATCAATTTGATGCGCATCCTGCGATGCTTGAAACCTGCTTTTCCATCCTGGGACGAGTGGACATTGCCTTGTTTGCCCACGGCACTCTGCCCGATCAAAAGGCGTGTGAAAACGATGTCGCCATTGCCTTGCGTGAATTTTCCACCAACGGACTAAGCGTCATTGCCCTGCTGACCCTGCTGGCCAATCGTATGGAAGTCCAAGGCTCCGGCACGATTGCCGTGATCTCCTCCGTCGCCGGTGATCGTGGCCGCCCTTCCAATTATCTTTACGGTACAGCCAAGGCAGCGGTTACTACTTTTTGTGCGGGGCTGCGGGCACGCCTGTTCAAATCCGGCGTGCATGTCCTGACGATCAAACCCGGCTTTGTGGATACGCCGATGACACAAGGCCTGCCATTACCCGGGTTATTGGTGGCATCTGCGGAACGTGTGGCAACAGACATTCATCGGGCGATCAGGCGTAAATCAAACTCCATCTACACACCTTATTTTTGGATCCCGATTATGTTTATGATTAAGGCAATCCCAAACGCCGTATTCAAAAAATTAAGGTTATGAACATTCAAATCGCCAAGGTGATGCGCGGGCTTCCGCAAATACTGCTTGCGGGTCTTTTGAGCATAACGGTGTTGGCCGTGTTTGTGCCACTGAATCCGATCCAGCCTGGATCCGGCCTGGATCCATCATGGCAATTCGCATTAAATCAGGCGGTGGCCCAAGGCCTGATATTCGGCAAAGACCTGATATTTACTTTTGGCCCTTACGCATCTATTTATACGCAAGCCTATCACCCGGCAACCGATCATCTGATGGTCTTCGGTGGCCTGTACCTGGCGATCTGCTATACATCGCTGCTTGTGTTTTGGACAAGGGCGGCACCGCTGTGCTGGCCCTTTACTTTTATCATGCTTCTTGCGGGCTATATATTTTCGCGGGACTCGCTGGTACTCCTGTACCCACTGCTTCTTGCGATTGCTGTTTATCGAATCACCCTGCCGGGCGATCAGGGAAATACCATCCCTATCTCAGGAAAATTGGCAGTCTTTTTTTCGCTTCTTTTTACACCCCTGGGGTTGCTGCCGCTCGTAAAAGGTTCACTTATTCCGATTTCTGGCGTAGTGGCTGTTCTATGCTTCATGCTGTTTTGGCACAGAAAGAACAGGACGCTCGCTTACTGGTCGCTATTGTCACCCTGCGCCGCAATGATATTTTTCTGGCTGCTCTCAGGGCAGCCGCTAAGCGGGCTTCCGTACTTCGCCTTGAACATGATTCCCGTCATCTCAGGTTACACGGAGGCGATGGCCTCCCCGGGAAATGCGCGAGAGGTAATCGCCTATATCACCGCCTCCGCCGGTATTTTGTATGTCATTGGTACGGCAAAAGGAGCGCCACCAAGCTCTCGCTTATTTCTATTTCTTTCCTTCGGCATTTTCCTGTTTACCGCATTCAAAGGCGGTTTTGTGCGGCATGATGGGCACGCTATAATAGCCGGGATTAGCATAGTCACCGCCGCAGTACTGCTCAATTTCGCTATCCGGCACAAATATCTAAATACGGTTTTATTGCTGTCAGTGCTTACATGGGCTTATATCGATAATGGACATGTAGGGTCGTCAACCGTGAGCATCCCGGCCAATATAAAAAGTGTTTACTTGAACGCCTTTGTCGGGCTAAAGATGCGTGTATTCGAGCACAATAAACTTTACGATAATTTTAATAACAGCGTTGCTGCCATAAGGAAAGATTTCCCCATTGCCCCCATGAACGGCACAGCGGATATTTACTCCTATAACCAATCATATCTATTGGCCTCCAAAAATAAATGGTCGCCTCGCCCTGTACCACAGAGCTATTCAGCCTATACCCCCCGCCTCGCCCAGCTTAACGCCTCGCACTTAACAGGCGAGCATGCCCCTGACAATATTATATTTAGAGTCGAACCTATCGATGGAAAATTACCCTCACTGGAGGATGGCTTGAGCTGGCCTCTATTGCTGCATAATTATTCACCGAATAAACTGAAAAACGGCTATCTTTATTTAACTAAACGAGCACTACAAAATATCCCTGCCCCGAGGGTTGATGTATACAGAGAAACCCATAATCTGGGTGAAGAGATTACCCTGCCATCTTCATCAGAATACTTGTTTGCCGAGGTCGATATTCACCCAACGCTTATCGGGCGCTTGATTTCAATTTTGTACAAACCGCAACGGCTGAAGGCATTTATCGAGCTAAGTGACGGACGCAAAACAAGCTATCTAATTATTTCCGTTATGGCCAAATCCGGGTTTTTGATTTCACCGCTGGTGGAAAATACGAAAGAGTTCGCCTTGCTTTTTGGTAATCCTGACCATTTGAGTGACAAGCGCGTGAAATCCCTGCGCATTTCACCTGACGGTCATAGTTCGATCTTCTGGAATTCCAAATACACCCTGAAGCTGAGCAAGCTTGAGATACGAACCGATAGCGATATTACAAAGCTCATCAAGATCGATACACTTCAGGAAAAGATTTCAGAAGGTGCTGATAATTCACCTGCGGAAAACTGTGACGGTGCCATCGACACCGTGAATGGCATCACCCCTGCCCCATCGAGCATCAAGACAGCGAACTTCTTGTCGATAGCGGGTTGGTTAGCGGTCTCTGCCAAAGATGCGGTAGTGCCGGATACTGTTTTCGTCACGCTGACCGACCGGCAAGGGAATACATCCTATCTAAAAACCAGAAGCACACCGCGCACTGATGTAAAAGTGTACTTTAAGCAGCCCGACATGCCCGATGTTGGCTACGAGATGTCTATGGATGTCTCAAAATTCAAGGGTGATTTTGTCATTGGGTTAGCCCGGGCATACAAGGGGAAGCTTGGGCACTGCCCACAATTCAATCTGCCCGTGCTCATTGAGCGATAGGGAGCAGCAATGTGAACCCTGACAAAAAAATCGTTCTTCCCGGAGGTGCCGGCCTGGTCGGTCAAAATCTTGTCGCGTGTCTTAAGCGTCGGGGCTATAACAATCTGATTGTGCTTGACAAGCATCGCGCCAACCTAAAGATTCTTCGGCAATTCCACCCGGACATCGTGGCCGAATATGCCGACCTGGCCGAGCCTGGAGAGTGGGAAAAACACTTTGACGGTGCCGATGCCGTTATTATGCTTCAGGCACAGATCGGCGGCCCGAACCCTGAGCCTTTTATGCAAAACAATGTCACCTCGACCGATCTGATTCTGGAGGCTATCAAGCACTACGCTGTACCTTATACGGTGCATATCAGTTCCTCGGTAGTAAATTCCGTAGC
>JAYSPZ010000165.1:0-5393 GCA_043721815.1 Gammaproteobacteria bacterium
TCACCAGCATCGCTACGCCTGATCCGACTTACGCGCTACGCACTGCGTCAGGAAACCGCTGCGAAGGAATATCCGAACTCTGCTTTGAACCTTGCCGCAAAGCTCTCTTTGTCAAAGCGGTGGTTCTGTGTGCCGTGGTATTCGATCTTGATCGCGCCCATCAATGCGGCGATGCGGCCGGTGGTTGCCCAATCCAGCTTGTTCATCAGGCCGTACAGCAGCCCGGCACGGTAGGCATCGCCGCAACCGGTAGGGTCTTTTACGACTGTAGGTTTGGCAATGGGGAGCTCGATCTGCTCGTTGGCCGTATAAATGCTGGAGCCTTTGCCACCCTTGGTGACGATCAATGCCTCCACCAGGCGCGATAATTCCGCTGCGCCTTTGTCGGTGCGTTGCTGTAATAGCTGGAATTCATAATCATTGAATATCGCCCAGGTGGCCTGCTGCATGAATTGGATCAGCTCCGTGCCGTTGAACATCGGCAGGCCTTGGCCCGGATCGAAAATGAACGGTATACCGGCCTCGGCAAATTGGGCGGCGTGTTCGATCATGCCGTCGCGGCCGTCCGGCGCAATGATACCGAGAGTTACGCCTTGTGCATCGCTGACGCGATTCTGGTGCGAAAAATTCATCGCGCCCGGGTGAAAGGCGGTAATCTGGTTGTCGTCCATGTCCGTGGTGATATAGGCCTGCGCGGTGTAGGCATGATCGATCTGCTTGATGTGAGTGCGTTTGATTCCGCAGCGATTCAGCCATTCCGCGTAGGGTGTAAAATCCATTCCCACCGTGCCCATCGCCAGCGCATCTCCGCCGAGCATGTTCAGGTTGTAGGCGATATTCCCCGCGCATCCGCCAAACTCGCGGCGTAACTCGGGTACTAAAAAGCACACGTTCAAAATATGCACCTGCTCGGGCAGGATGTGATTCTTGAAGCGATCCTGAAACACCATGATGGTGTCGTAGGCCAAAGAACCGCAGATAAGTGCTGACATGAATTTCCTTGAATTTTTTATTGAGAAGGGACGCAGCCTGATTAGCCGCAAATTTTACGCTGGTTATAAAGTATCGCCTATATGAGCACCAACAGCCAGATCATTACTTCCAGGTAAGATCGAGTTCGCGCGCGGCCTTCACGTCATCCAGACGGCGTACGGGCGTGGTGTGCGGCGCAGCCTTGACCACATCGGGTGACGCATAGGCCTCGGCAAGAATCGTCTTCATGGCCGCAATAAACCCGTCCAATTCTTCTTTGCTCTCGGTCTCGGTCGGTTCGATAAGCAGGCATTCGGGCACCAGCAGCGGGAAATATGTCGTCGGTGCATGATAGCCGTAATCGAGCAGACGCTTGGCGACATCCATCGCCGTGATCGCAATGCCACTGGCGGCTGTTTCGTCCTTCAGCTTTTTTAGGGTCAAAATAAATTCATGCGTGGCACGACGCGTGGGAAAGGCTGTCTTGAATCCGGCCTCCACCAGTTTCTTCATCAGGTAATTCGCATTCAGCGTGGCAAACTCGGCGACGCGGTGCATGCCCTCGCGCCCCAACAGGCGTGCATAAATATAAGCGCGCAACAGCACACCGGTATTGCCCGCATAGGCGGACAAACGCCCGATCGATTGCGGATAATCCTGCTCACTTAACAAGCGGTAAGTGCCGTCTTTTTCTTTTCCGACCACCGGGATCGGCAGAAACGGCAGCAGTTTTTCATTCACCCCGACCGGCCCGGCACCCGGCCCACCACCGCCGTGCGGCGTGGAAAAGGTCTTGTGCAGATTCATGTGGATGACATCGAAGCCCATATCGCCGGGGCGCACCTTGCCGAGAATCGCATTTAAATTCGCGCCGTCGTAATACAGCAAACCACCGGCGTCGTGCACGATCTTTTGCAGAGTTTTAATATCCTTTTCAAACACGCCGAGCGTGGAGGGATTGGTGAGCATCAGACCGGCGGTGTGCGGGCCGACCGCCGCGCGCAGTGCCGCAATGTCCACATCGCCATCGGCATCGGTCGGTATTTCTTTCACCGTGTAGCCGCACATCACAGCGGTCGCGGGATTCGTGCCATGCGCGGCATCGGGCACCAGGATTTCCGTGCGTGCCGTATCGCCGCGCGATTCATGATAGGCGCGGATCATCGCCACGCCGGCAAACTCGCCCTGCGCGCCCGCCATCGGGGTTAGCGATACCGCCTTCATGCCGGTGACATCCTTGAGTATTTCCTGCAATTCATACATGCAGCTTAAAAAGCCTTGGCCCAAGGATTCCGGCGTACTCGGATGCCTGTTAATAAAACCCGGCAACATGGCGAGCTTATTACAGCCGCGCGGATTATATTTCATGGTGCACGAGCCGAGTGGATAAAATTGTGTATCGATGGAAAAATTTTTCTGCGACAGGCGCGTGTAATGGCGCACGACCTGCATCTCGGAAACCTCCGGCAGCAACGGACGCTGTTTACGCCGAAATCTTTCCGGAATGTCGTTTATCTCCGCCTTGGCGACCGGTGCCTGTGCGGGATTACGGCGGCCGGGCCGGGAGTGTTCAAAAATCAGCATGACAGTACCTCTGTTCTCATAACAACGTGTCCACTGACAAATCCGCGTCGCGCAAAATATTTTTTAAAATCTTCGGGTGTAAGATTACGCTCGCGTGATAAGGCACGGTCACCCGCTTGCCGTCTTTATTTTTAAAGATCATATGACTACCACTTTGCCGAGACAGTACAAACTCGTTTTTCTCCAATATTCTGACAACATCTTTTGCGGTTAAACGAGGCAGTCTTGTCATACCGCCACATCAAAATAGCTAAGACTAACCTGCTCAGGCTGTGGAATTTCATCCCCCGCTTCCAGCCGATCTTCAACGTGTAGGCGGATGGCATCACGCATGTTTTCCAATGCCTGTTCATAGCCGTCCGCCTGGGTATAGCAGCCCTGCAACTCGGGACAAAAGGCGTAGTAGCCGTCTTTGTCTTTTTCAATCACAATCGAGAAATGATAATGCTTCATACGATTCCCTCAATATCACGTCTACTATTATTACTTCAGCGCCGCCAAGGCCTTTTCGTAATCCGGCTCGTCGGCTATTTCGGGCACCAGTTGGCTGTAAACCACGTTATCGTTTTCATCGATGACCACTATGGCGCGTGCCGTGATGCCGGCCAGCGGGCCGTCGGTGATCAGCACGCCGTAATTCTTGGCGAAATTTCGATCGTGCATCATCGATAAGGTTTTAACATTATCAACGCCCTCACTGGTGCAGAAACGCGACTGCGCGAACGGCAGGTCGGCGGAGATAATCAGTACGGCATCGCCACTCTTTCTTGCATGCTCGTTAAGCTTGCGCGTGGACAGCGCGCACACCGGCGTGTCGAGGCTGGGCACGATGTTAAGCAGTTTTTTCTTGCCTTTGAAGTCTGCCAAATGGACATCGTTCAGACTGCCATCCGTCAATTTGAAATCCGGTGCCTTGCTACCGGTCTTCGGCAGTTCGCCGTTGGTGTGAATAGGATTGCCCTTCAATGTAATCTGTGTCATGTCATTATCCCTTTTGGATGTTCCAGTAAATTAAAGAATGCTCAGGCGTAATGTGCATTCGGTTGTGCATCGTTTAAAATTTGCTGCATGCTGACTGCGTAATGTTCAATATCCTGCGCGGTCTTGGTCTCGGTCGCGCAGAGTAGTATTGCATTACCAAGCTCGGGGTAATGCGCGGAGAGATCCATGCCGGCCAGAATATTTTGTGCCTCCATTGCACGCAAAACCGATTTTACATCGGCATCCACGCGTATCACGGCCTCGTGAAAATAAGGCCGGTTAAATATTTTTTCGACTCCATCTGCCACGCCGAGCCTATCCACTAACGCTGACGTATTCGCATGGCTGTGTGCCGCCACGCGTTCGAGTCCGTCCGGTCCTAACAGTGCCATGTGTATCGTTGCGGCAGTGACCAGCAGCCCTTGATTGGTGCAGATATTGGACGTGGCCTTGGAACGACGGATGTGTTGCTCGCGTGCCTGCAAGGTCAAGGTAAAGCCGGGCTTGCCCTCCAGATCGACGGTACGCCCGACGATGCGCCCGGGCATCTGACGTACGTGCTCCTGCTTGCAGCACATGAAGCCAAAGTACGGCCCACCGGAAGATAATGGCACGCCCAGGGGCTGGCCCTCGCCGCACACGATGTCCGCTCCTTTGCTGCCCCATGCGCCGGGTGGTGTGAGTACGGCCAGTGAGATCGGGTTGACTGTGGCGATCACCAGCGCACCGTTGGCATGCGCCCAATCCGTCAAGGCATCAGTCTCTTCGAGTACGCCAAAAAAATTGGGCTGCGCGATAACGAGCGCGGCAAATTCACCGTGTTTGAATTGCTTAAGCGATTCGGGAACGGTATGGCCGCCTTCCGTGCAATACGGCACTTCGACAAGTTCTATACCCTGATTTCTGACTATCGTTTGCACCACTTTGCGGTAAATCGGATGTACCGTCGTAGGCATCAATATGCGCCTGGAGGAATTATTGCGATTGGCACGCACCGCCATCAGCGCGGCCTCGGCGAGCGCCGATGCACCGTCATACAGCGAGGCGTTGGAGACATCCATGCCGGTGAGGCTGGCCATCATGGTTTGAAATTCGTAGAGCAGTTGCAGCGTGCCCTGGCTGGCCTCAGCCTGGTAGGGCGTGTATGCGGAATAAAACTCACCGCGCGTGGTGAGTTCCCACACGGCGGCGGGAATGTGATGCTCGTATGCGCCCGCGCCGATGAAGCACAGCGCATGGCCGTCTTGCGCGGCACGTTCGGACATGAGGCGCGAGACCTCCATCTCACTCATGCGCGTGGGTACTTGTGTCAATGTTTCGCTGCGCAGTTCAGCGGGAATCTCATCGAATAAATCATCGATGCTGTTCACGCCGATAGCGGCCAGCATCGACTGAATATCGTCTTCGGTATGCGGGATAAAAGGCATTAAGACACCCTGATAATACGATTAATGCGCATCGGCTGCGATGAAGGCCTTATACGCCGCAGGGTCCAGCAGCGTGCTCAATTCTGCCGCATCGGCCGGGCGTAATCGTACCAGCCAGCCCTGGTCATAAGGATCTTTGTTGACCTGCTCGGGGCTGTCGGTGAGCGCGGTGTTGGTCGCGATGACCTCGCCCGCGACCGGACTGTAAACGTCCGCCGCCGCCTTCACGGATTCAATGACGACGCAGGCCTCACCGACCTTGAAGCTGCGCCCTAGCGGCGGAACATCGATAAACACCACATCGCCGAGCAGGTCCTGCGCATGATGGGTGATGCCGACCGTGACCGTGCCATCATCATGCAGCCGCACCCATTCGTGGGTCTTGGTATAGGAAAGATTGTCTGGGATGTTGCTCATTAAAATATCCTC
>JAYSPZ010000166.1:0-4031 GCA_043721815.1 Gammaproteobacteria bacterium
AAAAACAGACTGTCGCTGATCCGTGTCTTGACTAAACCCTTCAGCAGCAAGGGCCGGGCTTCAAGCTGATAACGCTGAATCCAGTGCGAGCATTCTTCACCGAACGGTACCAGGCGTTCCTTACCGCCCTTTCCCACTACGCGCACGACACCCTGACGCAGGTTGATCTGCAGGATGCTCAAGTCTACCAGTTCGGAGACGCGCAGACCGCAGGCATACAGGGTTTCCAGCATGGCGCGGTCGCGCAAACCTAATAAATCGGCTACGTTCGGCACCGCTAATAAGGCCTCAACCTCGGCTTCCGTTAAGGAATCGGGTAACGAGCGGCCCAGCCTCGGTGCATCGATGCGCGCACTGGGATCTTCCTGCAAGCGCCCTTCACGCACTGCTGATTGGTAAAAGCGGCGCAGGCTCGATACCAGCCGCGCGGTTGAGCTGGGACGCTTGCCGGTATGTATGCACTTGGCCAAATAATCCAGCAAATCGGCACGCCGCGCGGTAATCAAATGAGCACCGTGTTCTGCCAACCATACGGCAAATTTCTGTAGATCAGAGCGATAAGCAGCCAAGGTATTCGCGCTCAAGCCGCGTTCCAGCCAGAGGGCATCGATATAGGCCTCGATGACGGCTTGCTCGGCGGGATTGGGTTGTATATCGGTGCCGTCAGTGTCGGCTTTCATGCGCCAACAACCAACTTTTAAGCGCTAATTGCTCACCCACCACATGACCGGAATAACCGCCCAGACCATGCAAGGCCACGACGCGGTGGCAAGGAACGATAATCGGGATGGGATTCCTGCGGCAGGCATTGCCGATAGCGCGTGCGCCGGTATGCAACTGTTCGGCAAGTTGGCTGTAACTGCAAACCTCACCGGACGGGATCTGCTGTAAGGCCTGCCAGACACGTTGCTGAAATGCGGTGCCTTGCCCGGCCAAGGGGAGTGAGAACTTCCAGGCCGGGTTTGCGAAATAGGCCATCAATTCCGCAACGACCTGTTGAGCCGGTTCGGTTACAGGTGGCTTGTTGGCCACCGTAGCCGCCAGAAAATCGACCTCTGCCAGCGCGTGCCCTCGCAGGACGATCCCTAATTTGGGGCCTGCCGACATACCGGGTATGCTGAACACGGCATCGTGAGTTTCGCTTAGAGGGTAGACCATCGCGTTAGAAGAAAACCTCCGAAAGCCGGTGTTCCGGCAAAGTGGCTTTGCTTGTGAGCGCCCCCCACCTATTCAAAGGCAGAGGGCTTGCGCAACTACAGCTTCTCTTTGATGCGGGCCGCCTTGCCCTTCAAATCGCGTAAATAGTAGAGCTTGGCACGCCGCACATCACCGCGCATCTTGACGGAAATTTCCTGAATGCTGGGGCTGTAGGTTTGAAACACACGCTCTACACCCTCGCCGTGGGAAATCTTACGCACGGTGAAACTGGAATTCAGGCCGCGATTGCTTTTAGCGATCACCACGCCTTCAAAGGCCTGCAGACGTTCGCGCGTACCTTCTTTAACCTTTACCTGCACGGTAACGGTGTCGCCTGGGGCAAAATCCGGCAGTTTGCGCGTCATTTGTTCTGCTTCGATTTGTTCGATGATGTTACTCATAATCTGCTCCTAATCACTCGTATTAATGTTGCCCGTGTTCCCGAATATATTCATTCAATAATAATTGTTGCTCTTTGCTCAGACTGATCTTCTCGATCAAATCCGGCCTGCGCAACCAGGTACGGCCCAGGGCTTGCTTGTGACGCCAGCGCGAAATGGCGGAATGGTCGCCACCCGTTAGCACATCCGGCACCCGTAAGCCGTCAATCTCTTCCGGGCGCGTGTAATGCGGATAGTCCAGGAGTCCCTCGGCAAACGAGTCCTCCTGCGCCGATCCATCGTGCCCAAGCGCTCCCGGCAAGGTGCGTGCCAGGGCATCGACGATCACCATGGCCGCGAATTCGCCACCACTCAGCACATAATCGCCTATCGACCATTCCTCGTCGATATGCGTTTCCACTACACGCTCGTCTATCCCTTCGTAACGCCCGGCTACCAATACCAGACTTTCACGCGCCGCGAGTTCCTTTAAGCCTGCATGATCCAGACACCGACCCTGCGGTGATAAGTAAATGACCTTTGTCCCGATGCCTGCGGCAGTTCGTGCGGCATCTATCGCATCACATAGCGGCTGCACCTGCATCACCATGCCGGGGCCTCCGCCGTAAGGCCGGTCATCCACGGTGCGATGGCGGTCGTGCGCATAATCACGCGGATTCCACAGGGCCAGCGTTACAATACCCCGTTCAATCGCCCGCCCGGTAACGCCGTACTGTTTCAGCGCCTCGAACATCGGGGGGAACAGCGTTACCACACCGACATGCACCGCCTAAAACTCCGCGTCCCAATCGACACGCATGATTTTTTTCGCTAAATCGATGCCACACACCACCTTGTCCTTGATATAAGGGATCAAGCGCTCGCGCTCCCCGCTGACCACCATCACATCGTTGGCCCCTGTACTAAAAAAATGGTCGAGCGTCCCTAGCTCGACACCGTCCAGCGTTACCACCTTACAACCGATCAGCTCTGACCAGTAGTAATCACCTTGCGGAAGCTGCGGAAGCTGCGTACGCGCTATGGCAATGTCTTTATCCAGCCAGCGACTTGCCGTATGGACAACATCATCTGCTTCAAGCCGTGCGACGATGCCTTTACCGTGCACCCTTGCCTTTACCTGCGGCAAGACCTGCCAGGTCTTCGCTACACCTTCCGTGGATTCAATATGCCAAGGCTGATAGTCGAGGATATTGGCCTTAGGGTCGGTGTAAGAAACGACCTTTACCCAACCCTGCAAGCCGTACAGGCCGGCCACCCGGCCGACCACCACCCACTCTTCGGAAGCCTGGGTAATACTCAGGCGGTCTTCTGTTTCATCAGCGAAGCGACGCGCTCGGAGGTTTGGGCGCCCTTGGACAGCCAGTAGTCCACACGCTCCCTCTTAACCGACAGACCCACTTCATTGCTCGTGGCGATCGGATTAAAAAAGCCGACGCGCTCAATGTAGCGACCGTCACGGCGGTTGCGGCTATCCGTTACAACGATATTAAAAAAGGGGCGTTTTTTTGCGCCGCCCCGGGCTAAACGTATAGTTACCATGGCTTATGTTTATCCTCACACTGCATTATCGATGCAGAAAACCGAGCTGACTCGGGAATTATCAGATCAAAATTAAGGGCGCATTTTACGGGAATTTGCGCCAATAAGAAAGACTTGGCCAGACAAGTCTGATTACGAGGAAGCTTAAGTCTCGGCGAATCGCGCACAAGACCACTCTAATTGGCCCCGAATGTGTATGTATTTTCCCCGGGCAGGCATCGAGCGCATCCTGCCACCTTCGATTGGCGGTCCTCGCTACCCCGGCAATTGCGGGGTTTACTTGGCGAGCGGACTGGATAACAATGAAGCCTGCTCCACAATACTTGAGTGCAACTCTTAGGGAGACTCTAATGAATACCGGATCGACTGCCAAGGCGGTTCTTGTCCTTTGGCTCGGGGTGATTTTCACGAGTGCCCTCGCAGGTCCGCAGACAGATGCCCCGATTGATGGCTTAAGCTCGCATCGCTATGTTGCCAACGAAGTGCTCATCCAGTTCAAGCCCGGTGTCAGTGAGGCCGATAAGGCCCAGGTACATAACAAGGCAAATGTCGCAAGAAAGGAGCGGGTCAGATCGCTTGCCGTGCGTTCCCGAAAAGGTGACATCGAACTCGATTCTATTGCTGCCGGGGTCAGTGTTCAAGAGACCCTGCGCAAACTCCGCAATGAGCCGACGGTCGAGCTTGCCGAGCCGAATTGGGTGTATACCCATCAAGTTGTAGCCAATGATTTCTACTACACCAGAGGCAATCTCTGGGGTACTTACGGCGATGATTTACCCTCACCATCCGGCCCTTCCGGCAGCACCAACTCTAATGGCAGTCAGGCTGAAAAGGCTTGGGGTGCAGGTCATACCGGCAGCAAACAGATTTATGTGGGAATTATCGATGAAGGTG
>JAYSPZ010000167.1:0-4111 GCA_043721815.1 Gammaproteobacteria bacterium
TTTTGCTTATTGCGCGGCAGGCCGTAAAAATCGGGGCCATGAAAGCTGGCAAAGGCCTCCAATTTATCCAGGGCACCAGCCTGCTCGAAGACCTCGGCATAAAGCTCGAGCGCGGCATGCGCGGTGTAGATGCCGGCGCAACCGCAGGCCGATTCCTTTGCATGTTTCGGGTGCGGCGCGCTATCGGTGCCGAGAAAAAACTTGGGATTTCCGCTGACCGCTGCGCTGATTAATGCCGCGCGATGTGGTTCGCGCTTGAGAACCGGCAAACAATAAAGATGCGGGCGCATACCGCCCGCGAACATCGCGTTGCGGTTTAGCAGTAGATGATGGGCGGTGAGCGTTGCGGCAATTTTAGCCGATGCCGATAAAACAAAGTCCACACCCTCGCGCGTCGTAAGATGCTCGAACACAATGCGCAAGCGTGGAAATTTTTCAACCAGCGGAATTAATTCGCGCTCGATAAACACCTTTTCGCGGTCAAAAATATCCACGTCGGGGTCGACGACCTCACCGTGCACGAGCAGGGGGAGATCGTGCTCCTCCATCGCCGCGAGCACTGCATGAATCTTGCGCAAATTGGTAACACCGGATGCCGAGTGGGTCGTTGCGCCCGCCGGATAATATTTCGCTGCGAGCACATGTCCACTGGCCTTCGCCCGCGCAATCTCCACAGCCGATGTGTTATCGGTGAGGTATAAAGTCATCAGCGGGTGAAAAGTCAGCCCCTTGGGCAATGCCGCGAGGATGCGTTCACGGTAGGCAAGCGCGAGTGCCACAGTGGTAACGGGGGGATTCAGGTTGGGCATGACAATAGCCCGTGCGAATTGCGCGGCACTGTGCTGCAATACCGCAGCCAGGGTCGCACCATCGCGCAGGTGCAGGTGCCAATCATCAGGCCGGATAAGGGTATAGGTCGTCACGTGGAAGCCGGATATTTGTGAATATAGGCCCCATTATGCCATGCACCCTGAAGATTCACGATCAGGTCGGCTGAAATCCACGCTGAAACCGGCGCGGCAGAATGTTATGCTACGCAACTAGTTTCAAATTTCACCCTCTAAATATCCGTCTATTCTTTAGGAGTTATCATGAAGACTCGGTCATTGCTTGTTATTTTATGTCTATTTTCCACCCCTGTTCTCGCGGAAGACGCGGGCAACCTCAGTACACAAAAACAAAAATTGAGCTATGTCATTGGTTTTCAGGTTGGGCAAAGCTTCAAGAAGCAAGATATAGACGTGGATGTTGATATAGTGGCAGGCGCTATCAAGGATGTGATGTCGAATGCGAAGCCGAAGCTTTCGGTGGAAGAAATGAAGGCGACGGTGAAGGCCGTTCAGGAGGAAGCCGGCAAGAAGGTGGCGGCGGTGGGTGCGGAAAACAGGAAAGAGGGCGAGGCATTTCTGGAAGCCAACAAGAAGAAAGAGGGCGTAGTAACGCTGCCTAGCGGCCTGCAATACAAGGTGGTAACTGAAGGCAAGGGCAAGAAGCCGAAGGCTACGGATACCGTGGTCGTCAATTATCGCGGCACCTTGGTCAATGGCAAAGAGTTCGACAGCTCGTATAAGCGCGGCGAACCCGTCACGTTTCCGGTTAATCAGGTAATCAAGGGCTGGCAGGAAGTGTTGCCGCTCATGCTGGAAGGTTCGAAGTGGCAGGTGGTTATCCCCTCCGATATGGCTTATGGGCCGCAGGGTACGCCCGGCGATATTGGCCCTGATGCAACGCTGCTATTCGATATTGAGTTGATCTCCATCAAGTAGCGTCAGAGTAATAGTGCACAACGAGTTGGATCAGGGTGTCGCGCTGATTTTTAGCCACAGTGGGCAACGGATTCATGTCAGGCTATTCCAGGTATGAGTTCTTCGCAGATGCCACAGTCCTGGTACACGCTCTATTTGTGTTGTTTGTGGTGCTGGGGCAGTTAGTGATTTTGCTGGGTTGGGCGGGCGGATGGACATGGACGCGCAATGTCATTTTCCGCCTGACCCACCTGGCTGCCATCGGCTTTGTGGTATTGGAAACCTGGGTTGGCATAATGTGCCCGCTGACCACACTGGAAAATAATTTCCGCGATTTAGCGGGCACTGGCCGCTACGAGATGAGCTTTATCGCGTATTGGCTGAATCGTTTTTTGTTTTTCTCTTTTCCGCCGTGGGTGTTCACCCTGATCTATTCGCTGTTCTTTTTGCTCGTCGTCAGCACCCTGTTTGCCTATCCGCCTAAGCGCAGCCGTTCGTCTTAACGGACCGAGATCCATTCATGGGCTCGGCCTTCTTGCTAGTACTAACCGTTTTGGGAGTCTGGTTTTGGGTAGCCAGCATGCGCCTGCGCGAGGTGGCCATTCGTATTGGCGCGGAGGCTTGCCGACGCCATGATGTGCAGTTTCTGGATGGTACGGTCGCCTTGCACCGCCTGGGTTTATACCGCGATGGCAGGGGCCACGTGCGCATTCGCCGCACGTATCAGTTTGAGTTCAGCGAGAGCGGGGATAACCGGCACCGGGCTTATATCATCATGCTGGGCGCACAGCTTGAAGTGCTGCAAATGGAGGTGGATAAAACGCGGCATTAGCCTATCAGCCGAGCGGAGATTCTTCCAGGGCCGCGCTGGCCTGCAACCAGATTTGTTCCAGTTCACGCAACGACTCGGTGATCTCGGCCTGTCTCATCATAAGCTCCTTGAGTTTATTCTTGTCGGCGGGATCATAGATAGCCGGATCGGCAAGCGCGCGCTCAATCTCCTTGGCCTGGCTGGTAAGTCTTTCCATTTTTTTCTCGTATTCGGCAAGACATTTTTGCAGCGGGCGGCGGGGCGAAGTATCGCGACTGCGCTGCTCGGCCTCGATGCGCCGTTGCTGTTTACGCTCCGCAGCGCTGCGCGGTTGCGTCGAACCTTTCTCAACTTTAAGCTGCGTTGGCGGGGTTTCGGCGCCGGTATTTTTCGTATCCTGAGTCGAGCGGCTCCTGGATAGCCAATCCCGGTAATCATCCAGATCACCGTCAAATGTCTCTACATTGCCATCCGCTACCAGCACTAGACTGTCCGTTGTGGTACGTAACAGATGACGGTCGTGCGAGACCACAACCAGTGCGCCCTCATAGTCTTGCAGCGCCATGGTCAGCGTGTCGCGCATGGCCAGATCGAGATGATTGGTGGGTTCATCCAGCAGCAATAGATTAGGGCGCTGCCACACCAGCAGCGCAAGCGCGAGCCGCGCCTTTTCGCCGCCGGAGAAGGGTGCCACAGGACGCATGGCATCATGGCCCTGGAAACCGAATCCGCCGAGAAAATTGCGCAGTTCCTGTTCGCGTGCGCTGCGATCCAGACGCTGTAAATGTTGCAAGGCACTGTCATCGGTGCGCAGTTGTTCAAGCTGGTGCTGGGCAAAATATCCAATCTTGAGACCGACGCCCTCCATGCGTTCGCCGTGTATGGGTTTGAGCAGGCCGGCGAGCAATTTAATCAGCGTGGACTTGCCCGCGCCGTTGCGCCCAAGTAAGCCCAAGCGCGAGCCCGGCACGAGCTGGAGCTTGATGTCGCGCAGCACAATGCGTTCACCATAACCGGCTGCCGCCTCGTCAAGATAGAGCAGCGGATTGGGCGTTTTTTCCGGTTCCTTGAAGGAAAAATGCAAGGGTGAATCGACGTGCGCGGCGGCGATGGTCTCCATGCGCTCAAGGGCCTTGAGCCGACTCTGCGCCTGGCGGGCCTTGCTTGCCTTCGCGCGAAAGCGCCGCACGAAGTCCTGTATATGCGCGATTTCGATCTGCTGTTTGACATAGGCCGCTTGCTGCAAGGCAAGTTTCTCTGCGCGTTGCCGCTCGTATTGCGCGTAGTTGCCTTTGTATAGCGTGATCTGCTGATGCTCGACGTTGGCGATATAGCCGACCACGTTGTCGAGAAAGTCGCGGTCATGCGAGATGAGTAACAGCGTTCCGCTATACCCGCGCAGCCATTGCTCCAACCATAATACGGCATCGAGATCCAGGTGATTGGTCGGTTCGTCGAGCAGCAGTAAATCGGAACGGCACATGAGTGCACGCGCCAGATTGAGACGCATGCGCCAACCACCCGAGAATGTATTGACTGCGTGACTATGCTCTTC
>JAYSPZ010000168.1:0-3354 GCA_043721815.1 Gammaproteobacteria bacterium
TGGGTCTATGCCGGGCGAGCGGAAAACTAAAGTGTGTATTATGCGTTTACGCATGCGTCAGTCAGGTAAATATTAATTCGATAACGGGGAAGTGGAAGATGCAATCGATCGGTGAATAGTGGGTATGGACGGGCTTCGTCGGCTTCGTGCTGGTCATGCTCGCGCTGGATATATACGCCTTCGGCGGCAAGAAGGTGCCGGTGCGCGGCGCTATAGCCCGTCAGAGTTTACCGGCACGATGAAGCAGAAAATTACCGGAAGCCCTGACGTTACTCAAGTATCCACTAGCTTTGTTGAGCGCCAGAATCTTACCATGCGCATGTCCATGCGGCGCTTCACACGGCTGACCAATGGCTTTTCAAAGAAGGTCGAAAACCACGCCCATGCGGTATCTTTACATTACATGTACTACAACTTCGGACGGATTCACAAAACCTTGCACGTAACACCTGCAATGGAGGCGGGTATTTCAGATCATGTTTGGGCTTGGAAGAAATTGTGGCACTTGCAGATTCAAACTGAGCCACTACCGATACCTTGCGTGCCTTTTGTGAGCGGGTACGCAAGCAGCGCGCCTTGGACCCCTCTGATGCCGTCGAGGTCGCCTTCAATAAATTCAAGCCGGAGCAGGTACCCGCTTGGGCGCCTATAGTTGATCTCCAGGATGTGCCGTTTGTGTGTCTACGCATTCCCACGGGAGGCGGTAAAACCCTGGTCGCCGCGCACGGCCTGGGCGTGATTTACGATGAGTTGCTACAGCATAGGGACGAAACGGGCTTGGTGCTGTGGCTCACGCCGAGCGACACCATACGCACGCAGACCTTGGAGGCGTTGAGCGATGAGCGGCACCCTTACCGGCGCGTAATTAACGCACACTTCCGCGACCCCAATAAGCCCGTGCAAGTGCTGGATAACCAGCGTGCATTAACTGTGCGCTGCGCGGACGTAGAGCACGGGCTGACTATCGTGGTGTCTACCATGGCGGCGCTCAAGCGCCAAAACAGTGAAGGACTGCGCGCCTACCAAGACCGTGCACCGCTTTATGAACATTTCAGCCGCGAGGAGCAGGAAGATGAGACGCTGGATAAATCACTGGTGGAGGTGATCCGGCGACAGCGCCCGCTGATTATTTTGGACGAGGGTCATAATGACAAGACGGAATTGGCGCTTGAAGTAGTAAGGCGTTTCAACCCTTCTTTCGTGTTGGAACTCACGGCTACACCCCACAATTTCAGTAATGTTCTGGTGCGCGTCTCGGCGCAGGCGCTGAAAAGTGAACAAATGGTGAAATTGCCGGTGCGCCTGGAAAGCAACCCCTCATGGGAGGAAACGCTACGCCTGGCGGTGGAGCGGCGTGGGGAATTAGAGAAACTGGCTCAACAAGAGAAGCAAAAAACCGGCGAATATATCCGCCCGATTTTGCTGATACAGGCGGAGCGTGACACCGCCGATCCTGAAAAGTTACACGTTGCATTGTTGAAACAACACCTGATGGAAGTTCAGGGCATTCCTGAACAACAAATCGCTATCAAAACCGGTACCGTTAATGAAATAGCCGGCGTTGATTTGCTGGCCGAGTATTGCCCCGTGCGTTTCATCCTTACACGGGATGCCTTACGAGAAGGCTGGGATTGCCCGTTTGCTTACGTCTTGGCGAGTGTTTATAAAACCTCAGCCCGCTTGCCTATTGAGCAATTGTTAGGGCGCGTGCTGCGGCTGCCGAATGCTCGCAGCAAGCAAATTGCAGAGTTGAACAAATCGTATGTGTACGTTTCTACCCCTGAATTTGAAAAGGCCTTACAGTTGGTGTTGGCCGGGATGCAGAGTCACGGTTTTGAACGCGGCGACATACAACGGCCTGATGCCCAAGATGTCATCACATTAGAGGCCCGGCTAAATAATTTGTCCTTTCCACTGCTCGCCATAAGAGATGGCGGGGGCGCTCGCCAGCTAGATTACCGGCAGGATGTGCTCGGCACGCGTTTGGACTTTTTGGATGCGCCGCTTGATGTGAAGGATTTGGGTGAGGCCAGGGGACGCAGTGCCGAGATAGATGTGGATGAGCAGGCTCGTTCCGGTTTTGCTGTGCGGGATCACGATGAAGGCGCTACGGCTGCGGCCTATTGTCCTGATGAAGATGAGGAAACCGTAAAAGGTGATTTGGTAACGTGGTTATTATCAAAATTACCCAATCTCAATGAGGTTGCGCAAGCGGACTTGCTGGATTGGACAAATAGGCTGGTGAATGCCGGAATAGATAACTATGGCCTGGAAGGAGTTTTATCGCGAAAGTTTCAACTGGCCGACAGGGCGCGTGAGTTATTTGATGATTATTATCTAAAAATGGCGCGAAAAGGTTTTGATGTCTTGCTAAACGAAGCCAGATTGACTTACTCAAATGACGTTGTCTATGGGCTTCCACAACAAGAGGTAATTTCAGACCTGCAAGGTTCTTTCAGTTATAAGCGCAGTCTTTTTGAGCGTGTGGATAATCTCAACAATGAAGAGCGGACTCTTGCTGATGCACTAGATAGTTTGGCGGGCATAGCCTGGTGGCACCGCAATACCGATAAAGGCGGCTTTGCCTTAAAGGGTTGGCATCCGCATAGCTTTAATCCGGATTTTCTTGCGCATTTAGCCAATGGTGTTGATGTATTGCTGGAGTATAAGGGAGAGGATCGAGCCACGGATGAATCCTCAAAATGGAAAGCGGAGCTGGGACATATTTGGCAATCCCTGGAGAATAACGCCCGTTACTTCAAAATGGTTACAAGGGTGAGTATGGATGCGACATTAGAAGAGCTACGGAGGCTATCCACAGTTAAGCAATCATAGGAGGGCTGTTCCCTGTCTCATGCTGGTAGTCTATTAAACATGTCCGGCCCTCAAATCTATCTCGCCTCGTCCTCGCCGCGCCGCCGCATTCGGCATCGACATTTTTTCCCAATAACGGCGCTTCACGTTATAGTGGAGGGGTAAGCCAAGAGCCTTCGCCTTATGACCACTGAAATTCTGATTAATGTGACCCCTCACGAGACGCGCGTGGCCGTGCTCGAGAATGGTGCGCTGCAGGATGTCTTTATCGAGCGTACGCGCAAGCGCGGCCTGGTTGGCAATATTTATAAGGGCCGCGTATGCCGGGTGTTGCCGGGCATGCAGGCGGCCTTTGTCGAAATCGGCTTGGAGCGTGCGGCTTTTCTGCATGTGTCCGACGTTGTGCCCGATGCAAATCGCGCGAGTGCCGAGGTGGGCCACCTCGATTTATCGAAGCGCACGGCGGATGTGCTGGTCGGGGATCACATCGGTACGGTGCCGGAAGAGACTGAAGAATGGGATGTCGATGCCGTAACTAAA
>JAYSPZ010000169.1:0-2528 GCA_043721815.1 Gammaproteobacteria bacterium
CGGCGGCCATACCAGGAGCACCTCGCGGCTGTACTCCAGGCGCGCACTAGGCTCTGCACTGATCTTGCTGAAGGGCTGGCCCGGTTGCCGCTCCACGGAGATGATCCGGGCGACCGGATAATCCGCCGGGAAACCGCCGCCCAGCCCCGAGGTGATTAACAGATCACCTACGCGCACATCGGCATTTTTAGACTGATAAGGCATGTCCAGGCGATTGAAGGAACCGGTGCCGATGACGATCCCGCGCAGCCGGTTGCGATTGATCTGCACGGGTAAGGCGTGGCTGGGGTCGGTAATGAGCAGCGCGGTACTGGTAAACGGGCCGACATGCACAATCTGTCCCATCACGCCACGGGCATCCAGCAGCGGTTGGCCCTGCACCACACCCTTGAGCGAGCCTTTGTTCAAGGTAACCTGGTGCCGGAAGGGATCCATATCCACCGCCAGCAATTCGGCGATGAGCAGGGGTTCGCCCAGCTTGCGCGAAGACTGCAAGAGTTCGCGCAGGCGCATATTTTCCACCTCCAGGGCGGCAAATTTTTGTAGGCGCACCTTCAGCAGGAGATTCTGCCTGGCCATGCGCTCGTTATCCTTCACCAGGGACGTATGACTGGCCAAGCTCTTGCTCAGCGCCTGTTTCCATACGGCAGGTAAATTCACCGCATACTGCACCGGGTATACCAGACCGGAGAGGCTCGCACGCAATCCCGCCAGGTGAAATTGACGATGATCCACGGTCATGAGGATGAGGGAGATCAGGGTAAAAAATAACAAGCGCAATGTAAGAGAAGGCCCGCCCTTAAACAGGGGCTTCATCTGGCTCGGCTGGGAGAAGGGTGCCCTCATTTCAGTGAACGGGCACAGGGACACGCGTCGAGATGGCAGGTGGGCAAATCGAATGCCAGGTTGTGGCAGCAACCCCTTGCTGCGGATGACGATACTTTACTCATTGTATGTTGGAGGCGAAGAGATCGGCGAACGATCGCCTGCGATCTCGCCTGCCTCCGTGGCGAGGTCTAGTCCAATACAAACACGTCGAGGCCACGCTGATCGATCATTTCGAGTGCCAAACCGCCGCCGCGCGCCACGCAGGTCAATGGATCATCGGCGATCACCACGGGCACGCCGGTCTCTTCCATCAGCAGTTTGTCCAGGTCGCGCAGCAGTGCGCCGCCGCCGGTGAGTACCATGCCGCGTTCGGCCACGTCTGCGCCGAGTTCGGGAGGGGTCTGCTCAAGCGCCGTACGCACCGCGCCCACGATCCCCGCCAGGGGCTCTTGCAGGGCCTCAAGGATTTCGTTGCTATTGAGCGTGAAGCTGCGCGGTACGCCCTCGGCCTGATTGCGGCCCCACACCTCGATCTCGCGGATCTCGTTGCCCGGATAGGCGGAGCCTATTTCATGTTTGATACGCTCGGCCGTCGCCTCGCCGATCAGACTGCCGTAGTTGCGGCGCACATAGTTGATGATTGCCTCATCGAAACGGTCGCCGCCGATGCGTGCCGAGGCCGAATAGACCACGCCGTTCAGCGAAATAATCGCTACCTCCGAGGTGCCTCCGCCAATATCCAGTACCATGGAGCCGCTCGCCTCACCAATCGGCAGACCAGCACCAATCGCAGCCGCCATGGGTTCTTCGATAAGATAGACCTCACGCGCCCCGGCACCGGCTGCGGATTCTTTAATGGCGCGCCGCTCCACCTGCGTGGAGCCGCACGGCACGCTGACCAGCACGCGCGGACTGGGACGAAAAAATTTGTTCTGATGCACCTTGTTGATGAAATGCTGGAGCATTTTTTCGGTAACCGTAAAATCGGCGATCACGCCGTCTTTTAGCGGGCGAATAGCGGTGATATTGCCGGGTGTGCGGCCGAGCATGCGTTTGGCCTCAAGGCCCACTGCGGCGATGGTCTTAGGCCCACCGGGGCCGCGTTCTACACGAATGGCGACTACGGAGGGCTCATTGAGGACGATACCTTGGCCGCGTACATAGATCAGCGTGTTGGCAGTGCCCAGATCGATGGAGAGATCGGTGGAAAAGAGTCCGCGGAAACGTCCAAACATAATAGAGAGGTAAATCCTGTAGGGGTAAAGGCAAGCACTCTATCAATGCGACGGCCTTTGGGCAAGCGGCGTGGAGTATAAGTGTTATAATTTAGTTTTACGCCGGGCTGTATTGCGTAGTTTCCGGGAGCCGTTTTTATGTCTTTGTCCGCATCCGAAGTAGAGAAGATCGCACACCTGGCGCGCCTTGCCATCAATCCCGCCGACGTGCCCGCGTACGCACGCAATCTTTCCAATATTATCGGCCTGGTGGAGCAGATGCAGGCGGTGGATACCAGCGGCATCGAACCCATGGCACATCCACTCGAAGCCGTTGCGCGCCTGCGTGCAGACACAGTGACCGAATCCGACCAGCGTGCGCATTTTCAGGCGATTGCGCCACAGGTCGCCGCAGGGCTTTATCTGGTGCCCAAGGTTCTCGAATAATGGCAGGCACAAGAGAACAGATACAAAGAGAAAAGTAAA
>JAYSPZ010000170.1:0-1849 GCA_043721815.1 Gammaproteobacteria bacterium
TCGGGGATCTCCTGCAGGCAAGGCCCGCACCAGGTCGCCCAATAATTCACGATCACCCACTTACCACGGTAATCCGAGAGCTTGCGCGTCACACCCTCGGTGTCGGGCAATGCAAAATCCACGACCGCGAACGACGGTGCGGATAGCATGAGCAGGGCAAAAAGGATTACACTTCTGTAAAATTGATACGGCATACAACTCCTTAGACTGCGCCCTCAGGTCACCATCGAAACATCAACATGCACAATAATCGACATGGATAATAAACGCTTTCGCGTCGAAAAAGACAGCTTGGGCGAATACCAGGTTCCCGCCGAAGCCTGGTACGGCGTTCAAACCGCCCGTGCCGTGGCCAACTTCCAAATCAGCGGCCAAACCATGGACAAGGACTTCATTCTGGCCCATGTGCATGTCAAGCGTGCGGCGGCACTGGCGAATACGCAGCCCGGTTGGCTTGAAAAGGATTTGGCAAAGGCCATCATCGCCGCCTGTGACAAAATCCTGGGGGGTGAATATCTCGATCAGTTTGTGGTGGACCGCTTTCAGGCCGGCGCGGGCACCAGTCACAATATGAACAGCAACGAGGTGCTCGCCAACCTCGCCAATGTCGCGCTGGGTAACAAGCGCGGCGTGTATACGCCCATCCACCCCAATGACCACGTCAATATGGGGCAGAGCACCAACGACACTATCCCCACGGCTATTCGTCTAGCCGCCCTCGCCAAACTGCCGCGCCTGATCGCCGCGACTTACACCATGGCCGATGAGTATGCGCGCATCGGTGCGCGCGAGATGAATACCGTAAAAAGCGGCCGTACGCACTTGCAGGATGCCGTACCGACCACGCTCGGCCGTGAATTCAATGCCTACGCCTGGACCTTGCACCGTTGTGCCACACGCCTCATGCAGACACATGGCCCTTTGTGCGACATTGGGCTGGGCGGTAGCGCCGCCGGTACGGGTCTTAATACCGCCCCGGGTTACGCAAAAAAGGTCGCTGCAGAATTGGCCAAGCTCACCGGCGAACCGATACGCCCCGCCGAGGATATGATCGCGCAGATGCAATCCATGCACGATATCCAGAACCTGTCCTCAGCCATCCGTGACCTCGCCGTAGAACTCACACGCATCGCCAACGATATGCGCCTGCTGGCCTCAGGGCCGCGCACCGGCCTCGGCGAGATCATACTCCCGCCCGTGCAACCCGGCTCCAGCATCATGCCCGGCAAAATAAATCCGGTGATGTTCGAAATGCTCAACCAGGTTTGCTACCAGGTCATCGGACAAGATGCCGCGATCACCGCTATGTCGCAAGCAGGTCAACTCGAATTGAACGTGATGATGCCGGGGCTGGGCTCAGCCCTGTTCGATGCCATGGACTGGCTCACCAACGCGATCAATGCCACCACAGAACGCAATCTCAAGGGTCTGCGCGTAGATCGTGAACGCTGCAAGGCCTTCCTGCACAATAGCGTCGGACTCGCCACCCTGCTCAACCCAGACATCGGCTATGCCGCCGCCGCGAAGATCGCACAGGAATCCGAAAAAACCGGACGGCCGGTGCGCGATATCGTTACCGAGCAAGGGTTGATGACCGGCGAGGCCTTCGATGTATTGGTTTTGCAAGCCGCGCATGCGGGGCAGAAAAATAATTAACGGCTGACTAACATCCCGGTTAAACCTGACGTTCTCGCATAATCCTGAACTGCACGGCCAATCGCTTTATAATAGATTCCCTATGCTTAGCCCCACTGAACTACTCGGATCTGATGGCCCGCTCGCCCGCCGTATTGACGGCTTTGCCGCGCGTGTGCAGCAGCAGGAAATGGCCGAAGCCGTTGCGGATGCG
>JAYSPZ010000171.1:0-5017 GCA_043721815.1 Gammaproteobacteria bacterium
CCTTGCCGGGCGCGTTCCAAGGCTGGCGAACGTGGTCTATCACAACAAGCTCGGCACGCAACTGGAACGCGTCGAGCGCATGCAGAAACTCGCCGTGGCCGTCGCCGGGCGGCTCAAGGAAATAAAGTTCGCGGCCGACATCAAGCAGGTCGAGCGTGCGGCGTACCTGTGCAAGGCCGATTTGCTGACCGACATGGTGGGTGAATTTCCCGAGCTGCAAGGCATCATGGGGCGTTATTATGCACTGCACGACGGCGAGGCGGCGGAAGTCGCCGAGGCGATTCGTGAGCACTATGAGCGTGTGCCGAGCAGTGCCACCGGAATTTGCGTCGGCCTCGCCGACAAGCTTGATACGCTGGTTGGCATTTACGGCATCGGCCTTGTGCCCACGGGTGACAAAGACCCGTTCGCGCTGCGCCGCGCGGCGTTAAGCGTGCTGCGCACGCTGATGGAAAACAATTTATCGCTCAATCTCATGCAACTGCTCGAAATTGCCGAGGCGCAGTTCCCGGCGGGCGTGCTTGTGCAAGACACCGTGCCCAAGCTTTACGATTTCATGCTGGAGCGCCTGAAGCCGTATCTGCGGGAACAAGGGTTTAAGCCGGACGAAATAGATGCCGTGCTTAGCCTGAAACTAACGCGCATGGATTGGGTACTGCCGCGCTTGAAGGCCCTTCAGGAATTCCGCAAATTACCTGAGGCCGAGAGTCTGGCCGGCGCGAATAAACGTATCCGCAATATTCTCAGGCAGGCGCAGGGCCGGGTGGCAGATGATGTCCGTGAGAGCCTGCTCATTGAACCTAGCGAAAAAATATTGGCGCAGCAGGTTCTCCTGCTCGCGCAGGAAGTCATGCCCTTATTCCACCGTGATGATTATACGCAGGCCTTGACGCGACTCGCTTCGTTGCGTCCCGCCGTGGATGAATTCTTCGATAAGGTCATGGTGATGGCAGAGGATAGCGCCGTGCGCGCGAATCGCCTCGCCCTGTTAAACAAGCTCAGCGAATTGTTTATGCACGTTGCGGATTTATCCAAGTTGCAGAATTGATGAAGAGCGGATGGATATGAATTCATATCAAGACATGCTTGCTGCCGTACAGGCATTCCACGACAAGCATGATTTCCAAAATACCGGCGGGCATGACCTGGCCTGGCGTGTCGCGCTTATGGCCGAGGAGTTGGGCGAAATATCGGCTTGTGTAACGAAAGGCAAGGGCGATCTTGCCGAAGAATGCGCCGATCTTCTGATCCTGTTGATGGGCACGGCAATCGCGGGAAACGTGGATTTGCAGCAGGCCTTTTGGGACAAGTTAAAAAAGCTGGAGACGCGCACGGCCCGCATGATTAACGGACGCATACGCATCTCCGAATTCAAAGACCCAGAGTAGTTGATAGCCTGTGTCGCTGATTATTCTGGATCGTGACGGGGTTATTAATTATGACTCGGATGAGTTCATTAAATCCCCGGACGAGTGGCTACCAATCCCCGGCAGTTTAATGGCCATCACCCGCTTGAATCGCGCCGGGTATAAAGTGGTCGTGGCGAGCAATCAGTCGGGCATCGCACGCGGCCTGTTTGATCTCGATACGCTCAATCAAATTCATGAAAAAATGCAGGATGAACTGGCGCGTGCCGGGGGCGTGATCGAGGCAATCTTGTTTTGCCCGCACGGGCCTGAAGATCATTGTGTCTGTCGCAAGCCCAAGCCGGGCCTGTTCCTGGAGATTGCGAAACGATTTAATTGTGATTTGACGGGCATTCCCGCCGTCGGCGATTCCTTGCGCGACATCAAGGCGGCGCAAGTGGTAGGTGCGCGGCCAATACTCGTTCGTACCGGCAAGGGGTTGCGTGCCCTACGCGAAGGTCACTTTCCTAACGGAACCCTTGTTTGCGATGATCTTGCCGCCGTGGCCGACACCTTGCTACACGGAACCCCTTGATGTTACTGATACGCTCGCTGCTATTTGCCTTGTGCCAAATGCTTTCCCTGTCAATCTTCGGTTTATTGAGCCTGCTGACCTTTCCCTTGCCCTTTCATGTGCGCTATCGCACGATCACTTTATGGACGCATTTTAATCTCTGGTGCCTCGCAAAGATCTGCAATATTACCTATGAAGCCGAAGGCCTGGAAAATATTCCGGTGCGCAACGGCATCATTCTGTGCAAGCATCAGTCCGCTTGGGAAACCATGGCCTTGCAACAATTATTTCCGCCCCAGGTCTGGGTACTCAAGCGTGAATTATTGTGGCTACCTTTATTGGGTTGGGGCCTGGCCATGCTCGACCCCATCGCCATCGACCGCAAGGCCGGCCGCCGCGCCTTACAGCAGATTGTTGAACAGGGCACGCAGCGTCTTAATACGGGCCGCTGGGTGGTGATCTTTCCCGAAGGCACACGTATCGTTCCGGGCATGCGCGGCCGTTATGCGCCGGGCGGTGCCATACTTGCCGAGCGCAGCGGTTATCCGGTGGTGCCGGTGGCGCATAACGCCGGCGAATTCTGGCCACGCAATAGTTTTATAAAACATCCGGGTGTGATTCGTATAGTTATCGGCCCGGTCATAGAGAGTGCGGGCAAGGATGCGGCGGAGATTAATGCCCTGGCAGAGACCTGGATCGAGGGGAAAATGCGTGAGATCGAAGCGCCAAAGGCGGCACACACCCAGGCAAGGGCTTAAAAATTCACTCTAGGGCGTATGAAGGTTATCAAGCGACCAACGCGGATGAACGGTAAAGGCCAGTGCAGGTGCAGTTTCGAACACGGCTTGCTTCGACTGACTACGGTTTTCCAGTGAGGCGAAATCTTGCAGTAAACGCTGATAACCGGCGTAAGCGATCATCGCTCCATTGTCGGTGCAGAACTCCAGGCGTGGATAAAACACCGTCGCGTGGTCTTCACGCATAAGCACATCGAGGGTCTTGCGCAACCTCTGATTTGCGCTGACCCCCCCGGCCACGACCAATTGCTTGAGTTGGGTTTGTTGCAGCGCGCGTCGGCACTTGATGGCGAGGGTATCCACTACGGCATCTTCGAAGGCGCGTGCAATATCGGCGCGCGTTTGCTCGTCGTCGCCGTGCGTTTCCAGGGTTTGGATGGCGAAGGTCTTGAGTCCGCTGAAGCTAAAGTCCAGCCCGGGGCGATTGGTCATCGGGCGCGGGAAATAGTGAAAACGTTCGAGATTGCCGTGCAACGCCAATTGTGCCAAGGCCGGGCCACCGGGATAATCCAGGCCGAGCAGTTTGGCGGTCTTGTCGAAGGCCTCGCCGGCGGCATCGTCCACCGATTCGCCCAGGATTTTATATTGGCCGATGGCCTCGGCATGGACGAGCAAGGTATGGCCACCGGAGACCAGCAGGGCGACAAATGGAAAGGCCGGTGAGGCTGGTTCCAGCATGGGGGCAAGTAAATGCGCCTCCATATGGTGTACCGGCAATGCCGGCACTCCCCAGGCCCAGGCCAGCGCAGAGCCAACGGTTGCGCCGACCAGCAAGGCCCCGGCTAAGCCCGGACCGGCGGTATAGGCCACGCCGTCGATGCCCTGAGCATGGCTACCGGCCTGAGCCATGACCTGGCGGATAAGCGGCAAGGTCTTGCGCACATGGTCGCGCGAGGCCAGCTCGGGTACGACCCCGCCATAATCGGCATGCAGCAAGGCTTGGCTGAACAGGGCATGGGCTAACAGGCCCCGCTCAGAGTCATAAATCGCGACACCGGTATCGTCGCAGGAGGTTTCAATGCCGAGGATTTGCATGAGATTAGTGTCACCGCTAAGGCCGGTCTGGTGCAAGCCTTTTGCATTTACGGCGGCGGGGTATTATCATAATGGGCTTTCCCGGGCAGCCTCGCTGGGAGAGTCAAATCAATTTAGGCTAACTTTAACTTAGATTCAAGTAAGGATATTAATGCCATCCGTACGTCTTAAAGAAAATGAACCCTTCGAGGTTGCCCTGCGCCGCTTCAAGCGTTCCTGCGAAAAGGCCGGTGTATTGTCCGAGGTTCGGGCGCGTGAATTTTATGAGAAGCCCACTTCTATACGTAAGCGCAAGGCTGCGGCTGCCGTGAAGCGCCAGTTGAAGAAGTCCTCGCGCGAAGTTTCCCGCCGGGTTCGCCTCTACTAATCCTCTGCATCGCCTTTCTGGCGTTGTGGCAGAGTATAAATTCCTTCTCGGCTTGAGGAGGAATTCAAATAATTGCAGCTACGCTACAGGCATGTAAGCCGACCTGATTTTAGTGGGGCCGCAAAGATACCATGACCGACAGTGCTTTAAAGCAACGTATCACCGAAGAGATGAAGGCCGCGTTGCGGGCCGGGGCCAAGCCACGCTTGAATGTCATTCGCCTGATCCTCGCCGCCATCAAGCAGCGTGAAGTAGATGACCGCATCAGCCTTGATGACGCGCAAATCCTCGCGGCGCTGGACAAGATGCTCAAGCAGCGTCGTGATTCCATCAGCCAATATCAGGCCGCGCAGCGCCAGGACTTGGTCGATCAGGAAAATTACGAGGTCGGGGTATTACAGGAATTCATGCCCGCCGCGCTGAGTGAGGCTGAGATCGACGCAATGAT
The DNA here is from genome assembly GCA_043721815.1 of Gammaproteobacteria bacterium. GTDB lineage: Bacteria > Pseudomonadota > Gammaproteobacteria > SURF-13 > SURF-13 > JBDSTW01. The sequence continues at coordinate 4,568 of JAYSPZ010000171.1, forward strand.
AGACGCGGCGCTGCAACAGGCGGGCGTGAGCTCACCGAAGGAAATGGGTAAGGTCATCGGCTTGCTAAAACCGCAGATGCAAGGTCGTGCGGACATGGGTGCAGTGAGCGCCAAGCTTAAGGCCAGGCTCAGCGTTTAACTTAAAGGCAGCCGCAAGTATCCAGTGTCAAGTTTCAGGGCAAGGAATCTTTCCAGACAACTTGTAACTTGTAACTTGTAACTTGATACTGACATCATGGTCGGCCGCATTCCGCAACAGTTTATCGATGAGTTAATGACCCGCATCGATATTGTCGAGGTCATCGATGCCCGCGTGCCGTTACGCAAGGCAGGGCGCGATTACATGGCCTGCTGTCCCTTCCATGATGAAAAAAGTCCATCGTTTAGCGTAAGCCAGCAGAAGCAGTTTTATCACTGCTTTGGGTGTGGTGCGCACGGGACTGCGCTCGG
>JAYSPZ010000172.1:0-18446 GCA_043721815.1 Gammaproteobacteria bacterium
CCGGGCTAACGGAGAGTCCGCCCACCGTAGTATTGAGTGCAAAATTGACTTGCTGATTCGCTACCGTTGCGCCGTTGGTATCCTTAACCCTAAAGATCACCGTAGAGCTTTCGGAACCTCCCGCCCCCCCTGCGCCCGTCAAGGCGATATTGGCAGGTGTTGCAGATACAAAGGTAATCGACCCCAATGTTGCGTCCTGCACGATTATTGTAGCGGTAGCGGTTAAGGTAGCCCCGTCCACGACGGTAGTGGCCGTTATGGTGTCGTTACCGCTACAGCCTTGGGCCGTGTAAGTGCTTATGGCAACACCGTTAACGGTAGTTACAGGAGTCGTGAGCGTAGCAAGTCCGGGTACGCAGAGCGAAGAAAAGTTAATGTCGGTGGCTATTGTATAGCGGTTGCCGCTGGCATCAACGAGAGTTGCGGTAACGCTGGTAGTACCTCCTGCCGAAAGTGGCGAGATACCCAGGGCGAGCACGCCAGGCGTAAATGAAGTTCCTGTGCCGTTGCCGATTCGTACCGCTGCGGTGCCACCGCCACCACCGCCGGTAAAGCCGCCTCCGCCACCGCAGGCAGCAAGAGTAGCGAGCAACAGTGCTATGAGAATATTTTTTATCATTTTAGCCATGGTTTATTTCCCCGGTGGTGTTTGCGGACATTCGAGATAGTCTAAGCTATTAGGATGTTGTCAGGCACGAGTATTACTGTAAATATAGTTATCAATTGCCCGTGCTCAACGCATCATTGAGTATCTTGGGGGTTACGAAGATCAGCAATTCCGATTTATTGTTGGTCTTGCGATCTTGCCTGAACAAGGCACCAACAACGGGTAAGTCGCCAAAAAATGGCACGCGGTCACTTCCACTGGAACTCGTCTGCTCATAGACTCCGCCCAATACCACGGTTTCGCCATTATTCATCAATACCTGCGTCGTGACCTGGCGCGTATTGATCGCAGGCACGGCTGATCCGGCCAACAATATGGTTTGACCAACGGAGTCCTGCGTCACGGTGAGATTCATGATGACACGATCATCCGGCGTGATCTGCGGTGTGACTTTCAGGCTCAACACGGCCTTTTTGAACGATACCGTCGCCGCGCCGCTGGAGCTAGCCTCTAAAAAAGGGATTTCAGTACCTTGTTCAATCAATGCCTCCTTTTGATTGGATGTAATCACGCGCGGGTTGGAGATAATCTCACCGCGTTGCTCGGCCTGCATAGCGGAAAGCTCTAAATCCAGCAGAATATTGGATGCCAGAATGGCGAATGCAATTTGCCCCGCCGGATTGGCTACTGGCAGGTTAACATTCAAGCGACTGTCAGGATTAGGCAACACGGGAATGGTTTTTGGTATATTGCTAGTCGAGCTAGAGGGCAGCGTCACGGGGAAAGGGTTGCCATTATTGCGTACATTCGTCACTGCGCTATCCACGATATTATTGCCGCCCGCCAGGTTCCCCGTGGTGGTGATGATTCCATTGCCACCGTTCGGTCTCACTGCGGTGGTGCCAAAGCGCACGCCGAGATTTTTGCTGAAATCGTTACGGGCAACGACGATGCGTGCCTCGATCTGCACCTGGCGCTGCGGGGTATCAAGCGCGGTTATTAATTGCCTGATCTCGGCCAGTTTGTCAGCGGTATCCTGGATCAATAATGTATTGGTGCGTTCATCGACGGTGATGTTGCCGCGCGCGGAGAGCAGCGAATTTTCCTTGGCCTTGAGCAGGGTGGCCAGATCGACGGCCTTGGCATAATTGATGCGCAGCAACTCGGAGCGCAATGGAGCGAGTTCGGTCACCTGCTTTAGGGACTCCAGATCTAATTTTTCGCGCGCCGTAATCTCTTCAGTAGGGGCGATTTGAATGACATTGCCGGTCTGCCGCATGGACAAGCTCTTGCTTTGCAGGATGATGGCCAGGGCCTGATCCCAGGGCACGTCTTTCAGGCGCAGCGTCAGATTGCCTTGTACCGAATCACTGGTGACGAGGTTGAGTCCGGTAAAGTCGGCGATGAGCTGGAGGACAGAGCGTACTTCGATATCCTGGAAATTCAGCGACAGCTTTTCGCCGGTGTAACTCAGCTTCGCCTTTTTAGCGATCTCCTGTTCTTCCTTGGTGAGGGGTTTGACCTCGATAGTGAATACATCGCCGGATTGATAGGCGAGATGGTCATATTCACCCGTCGGGGTAATGACCATGCGCACATTCGCGCCCTGGGTGGAGGTTGCTACGGTCCTGACGGGTGTGGCGAAGTCGGAGACATCGAGACTGCGTTCCAGCCTTTCGGGCAAGCCGGTATTGGCGAAATCGACAACGATGGTACCGCCTTCCTCGCGAATATCAACGCTGGTGGAGGGGTTGGAGAGCGACACCACAATGCGGCCTTCGCCCTTTTCACCACGACGAAAATCGATGTTGCTCAGTGTGTCGCCGCCCGATGACAGGGCGGCGGGATGTAGTTCGCCCGAGGGTATCGGCGGATTGACAGCGGCATCGTTCGTGCCGATTGAGGTGGCACCCGATCCCGCAGTGCTGTTCAGCGTAAGATAAACGCTATTACCTTCAATGCGTGTTTCATAAGGGACCAACTGGACAAGGTTCAACACTACGCGCGTGCGCTCTTTGGCCTGCACAGCATTGATGCTCGACACAACCCCCAGCCCCACGGTCAGGGTTTTCTTGGGAAGGCTGACACTGGTGTTGGGAAAATCGAGCGCGATGCGCGCCGGATTGTCGATGGTAAAGCTTAACGGCTGCGCGGGTGTCCCCGACATCGTGAGCTTTATCTGCACACGATTGCCGGGTAGCGAGGCGGCGGTGATGTCTTGCAGGGCGATGGTTCGTGCGCCCGTTGCCGTGACCTCAGGCTCCGCCTGCGCACGCGCATCGGGCAGTAATCCGCTCAGACCGAGGATGACGGTGGCACAGATAATCGGTACGGTGAGCCGCGCACCCAGGTGTCTTGGAGCGGATTCTTTATTCACGCCGTGCGCGAAAAAGCTCAGCATGAATCCGCTTGGTTTGTCAGTCAGGATCATTTTTGTTTACCCCCGGGTTGTTCTTCGCTTAACGCTAATGAGGCGGGGCGCTCCAGCCAGCCGCCTTGCCCGTCCTCGATGGTTTCAATCAGGTCGATGCTTTCGTCTGAAATAGCTACGATCTTGCCAAAATTCTGTCCCATATAATTATTCGGCTTGACGCGATAGATAATGCCGTCGGGTGCCCGCACCAAAGACCATGTCTCATTGTTATTTTCCACCGTACCGACCATTTTCAGGGCATCCAGCGGGTATTCCTCCAGCACCTCTTTTTGCCGATTGACATCCGGTGTGAGTTTATTTGCTAGCGGTGCCGGAGCCTCTGTTTGGGACGGTGTAAACGGGTCGCGCAGGGCGGTCGCGGAGTAGGTATAGGTTTCGGGCGGCTTGATTTCCGGTAGCGGTTCAATCTTGCCCTTGGGCCTGGCCTTGACCTCCTGCACGTAACTGCGCAGGTCGCTGAGATTATCACCACCGCACCCGGTCAGGGGCAGGCAGATCAGCAGGCCGGAAATGATTGCGCAACGCCGGAATAGTAAATTCACTTGGGAGTCTCCGCCACCACAGGCGCTTTGGTAGCGGGAGCCAGCTCATCAAGATAGCGATAGGTCTTGGCGGTAACTTCCATTACCAGCTTGTCGGACTTGTCAGGACGGGTGATGGAGGTGTCATGCAGCGTAACTATACGCGGCAACGCGGCAACGCCACTCACGAAATCCCCCAGTTGATGATATTCGCCGGTAACGCGGATGCTGATGGGCAGTTCGGCGTAAAAGTCCTTGGGTACTTCCCCCTTGGGGCTGAATAATTCGAACTGCAAGCCGCTGGCAAGGCCGGTCTGCGAGATGTCGACCAATAAATCAGCCACCTCCGCCTTGCTGGGCAGTTGACGCAGCATGGCACCGAAGGTCTTTTTCATCTCCTGCAATTGAGCCGCGTAAGCAGCGAGGTTGGCTGACTTGGCCTGCTTGGCCTCGAAGGACGATTTTAGTTCTTGTTCCTTGAGCTGCGCATCTGCAAGGATTTGCAACTGATCTTTCGTATCAAACCAGTATCCCGCGCCCAGTAGGACGACGCTAAGAATGACGATAACGCCGATCCGCGCGGGCACCGGCCAAGCGCCCATGTTTTTGAAATCCAAATCATTAATATCAATATCGGATAGATTCATTGTGTTGCCGCCGGTGCCGCAGGAGCGGTTGGTGCTGCGGGAATATCCGTGGCCTTCTGGGTGACGCGTAGCACATAGCGAGAGTCGCTGGGGTCAGGGTTATCCTTGCTGGACTCTTTTGACTCGATCAGATCCAGTACCGGGTTTTCCAGCCACGCCGAGATCTCGATGTTGCGCATGAGCGATGAAACCCGGGCATTGGATTGTGCGATGCCTTCCAGCGTAACTGCATTGCCCTGGAGTTTTATGCTGTTGTAGTAGACCCCGTCCGGCAGGGTTGTAACCAATTCATCAAGCAGATGCACGCTGGCAGGGCGACTCGTTTGTAATTGCTGGATGACTCCCATGCGCGCAAGCAGACGTGCCTTTTCGGAGGCCAGGTTATTTATTTCGCCGATTTGTTTGTCGAGCGTGGCGATCTCCGCGCTCAGAAAGTCATTTCTGCCATTTTGACTGCCGATTAATTCGTTGACGTAGATATGCGCGTAAACGACCAGGATCGCCACCAACGCTGTGCTGCCACCGGCAACGAAGGTGAACTGCCGTTCCCGCTCCTTACGTTGGGCCGCGCGCCAGGGGAGTAAGTTTATGCGCGTCATGTCGAGGCCGTGTCGAAGCTGCGCATGGCGAGTCCGCAAGCGATCATTAGCGCGGGCGCATCACGCGCCACGGTCTGCGCATTGATGCGCGTGGCTACCGTCATCCCGGTAAAGGGGTTTGCGATCATAGTGGGCGTACCGGTCTTGACGCTGATTAATTCGTCTATTCCCGGAATAAGCGAGGTGCCGCCGGCCAGGATGATTTGGTCTACATTACGATAGTGGCTGGAGGAGAAGAAGAATTGCAGGGACCGCGAAATCTGCTGGGCTATGGATTCTTTGAAGGGTTCCAGCAGCTCCGTTTCATAATCAGCGGGTAGTCCGCCCAGTATCTTGCCCCGACCGGCCTCTTCATAGGATAACTCGTAGCGGCGTTGAATCTCTTCGGTCAGTTGCTTGCCCCCAAAGGTTTGTTCGCGCGTGTAAATGACCTTGAATTGGTCCAGGACGTTAAAGCTGGTCATGGTCGCGCCCACGTCGATAATAGCAAGGCGCATCCCGGCCCCCCGCCCCGCCATACGCTGAATAATAAGGCTCATCGCCGTTTCCGTGGCGTAGGCCTCGACATCGACGATGCTGGCGGTGAGGCCGGCCAGCTCAACGGCGGCAACGCGCGCATCCACATTCTCACTGCGGGAGGCGGCCAACAGCACCTCGACCATGTCCGAATCGCGTTCCGAAGGACCGATAACCTGAAAGTCGAGATTTACCTCTTCCAGCGGATAAGGGATGTATTGGTAGGAGTCCAGCTCGATCTGGCTCGCCATTTCGCTGTCGCTCAACATAGCGGGCAGCGAGATAAGCTTAGTGATAACGGCGGAACCCGCGACGGCGACAACCGCCAGTTTGGCTCGGGTACGCGAACGCTTGACGGCCTGCTTGATGGCCTCGCTAACGGCATCCACGTCGACAACCTTCTTCTCGACCACGGCACCCGGGGCAAGTGGCTCTACGGCATAGGCTTCAATGCGGTAGTTGCCGCCCTTGTAGCTCAACTCCAATAGCTTTACGGCCGTAGAACTAATGTCGAGGCCGAGCATGGGAGGCGTTTCTTTTCGTAGAAATCGCACTTAAAGTTTCCTTTGTTATACCAAAGCCTTAGCTAGCACACATACTTTACTTTGTTAAATGATAGCCACTTTAGCGTAATATAATAGAAAAGCAACTATTTTTATTAGTCAATCGACGGGTTTTATCGCCCCTGGAGATTGTCTACTATGGGCTTCCTATCCACACATTGACCAGACCATGCGCCCCCTGTATAGATTTTTGAGTTTTATTCTGGCTGGCGCATTTGGAATATTTACCCTCGGGATAATTATTCTGGGCGGAGTCTACATTACCTTGGCCCCGCAGTTGCCTTCTACTGATATCCTGCGCGATGTCCGTTTACAGGTACCGCTGCGAGTGTATACCCGTAGTGGTGAGTTTATCGGCGAGTTCGGCGAGATGCGCCGTATCCCGATCAAGATTTCGGAGGCCCCTAAAACGCTGATACAGGCGGTGCTGGCGGCTGAGGATGATCGCTTCTACACGCATCCGGGTGTGGACTATCATGGCATACTGCGAGCCTCCATAGGCCTGCTCAGGACCGGCAAGAAACGACAGGGTGGTAGCACGATCACCATGCAGGTGGCGCGCAACTTCTTTCTGAATAGCGAAAAAACCTATGGGCGCAAACTCAAGGAAATCCTGCTGGCTCTGAAAATAGAGAGAGAGCTGGATAAAAACACCATACTGGAGCTTTATCTCAATAAGATTTATCTGGGCAATCGCGCCTACGGTGTGGCGGCCGCCGCGCAACTCTATTACGGCACCACGCTCGATAAGCTGACTGTCGCGCAGACAGCGATGATCGCCGGTCTGCCCAAGGCTCCCTCAAAATTTAATCCAATTGTGAATCCTGCACGCGCAATCGTGCGCAGGAACTATGTTCTTGGGCGTATGAATGCCTTGGGTTATCTGGACGATCAGGCCTATCAAGCTGCCCTGGCCACCCCCGAGACCGCACGGCGTCACAGCCTGCGGATCGAGGTGGAGGCCCCCTACGTGGCCGAGATGGTGCGCGACGAAATGGTCAGGCGTTACGGGGAAGAGGCTTACACGGGCGGCTACCGGGCCTTCACGACCGTAGATGCGCAGTTGCAAAAAACGGCGAATGCGGCACTGCGGGTGACCTTGATTGAATACGATATGCGCCACGGTTACCGCAAACCCACGCGTCATGTGGAGTTGCCCCCATTCGCTGGGCCTAAGGAGTGGGCCGTTCTGCTCGGTGATGTATCCGAGATCGGCGGCATCGTGCCGGCCCTGGTGGTCAAGGTGGAAGGTCAGAGCGCGAGCCTGTATAACCCGCGCACCGGTCTCGTGGTCATTTTCTGGCAGGGGCTGTCATGGGCGCGGCCTTATATTGATGAAAACAAGCGCGGCCCCGCGCCAAACACAGCGGCGGACATCCTGGCCCCCGGCGATGTCGTTGGCATGCTGGCTCTACCCGGGGGCCAGTGGCAACTGGCCCAGGTTCCCACCGTGCAGGGGGCGATGGTATCGCTGACCCCCGGTAGCGGCGCGATCACCTCGCTGGTGGGCGGATTTTATTTTTACCAAAGCAGCTTTAACCGTGTCATGCAGGCAGATCGTCAGCCCGGCTCCAGCTTTAAGCCCTTCCTCTACTCGGCCGCCCTGGAGCGCGGCTTTACCCCGGCCAGCGTGATAAACGATGCACCGATCGTCGTCGAAAATGCCAATTTCGGAGAGGCCTGGCGACCGGAGAATTACGGCCGCAAATTCAACGGGCCAACCACCTTGCGTAATGCCTTGACCTACTCGCGCAATCTTGTGTCCATCCGCGTGTTACGCGCAGTCGGCATCAGGTATGCCGTGAACTACATCACGCGCTTCGGCTTCAAGCGCGAGCGGCTGCCGGGCGGACTTTCGCTGGCGCTGGGCAGCGGTGTCAATACGCCCATGGAACTCGCGCACGGATACACGGTATTTGCCAATGGCGGTTTTCAGGTCGAACCCTACTTCATCGACCGGATTGAAGGGTCGCACGGTGAAACACTGATGAAGGCCGATCCTCCCGCCGTCTGCGCGAGCTGTGTGGCGGCGGCCCTGGTTTCCGCAGACTCGCCCCAAACACCGGAACAAGAGTTACAGGCGGCTATACAAGAGGAAGAAGATCAACAAAACGATACCGGCAATCTATCCGTAAGCGCCACAGACCAGCCCGCCGTCCCCGCCGCCGGGGATACCGGGAACACTGCCAGGCGTGTCATTACCGCGCAGAACGCCTACCTTATGACATCCATGATGCGGGATGTGATCCGCAACGGTACCGCGAAGCGCGCGATGAAACTTGGACGCTCCGATCTGGCCGGCAAGACGGGCACTACGAATGAGCAGCGCGATGCTTGGTTCGCGGGTTTCAACAGCGATATTGTGGCCGTCTCCTGGGTCGGTTTCGACCAGCACGATCCGCTCGGGAATCTGGAGACGGGCGGGCACGCCGCGCTGCCGATGTGGATGCGCTTTATGGCCGTGGCCTTAAAAGATATGCCGGAAAAACCACTCATCCCACCGCCTGACGTGCCGACCGACGACCCTGTTGCCCCGTTAGCCGGGGATAATTCTCCGGCAGCGCCCGAGGTCTTCGATGGTGCGCAGCCGGCGGGGGAGGCTGACACCGCGCCGCCCAGTGTGGATAACACGCCCAGCGGCGGGGTACCAGAACAGTTATTTTAGGCACAGCTATTGTAGGTTTTTTGCAACGCACTATGGCTATACGCGACAGCACCCGAGACCGACAGATGCGCCAGTTGATCGCCATGGAGGCAGCGCGCCTCATGGCCGAACACGGCATCCGTGATTATTATGCCGCCAAGCGCAAGGCCGCCGAACAACTGGGCGCGACGGAGACGAAAAATATCCCCGGCAACGATGAAATCGAGCAGGCCTTAGCCGAATATCAGCGTCTTTTCCAGGCGGACAAGCAACCTCTGCGCCTTAGGCAGTTACGCGAAACTGCCCTGCATGCGATGCGGTTTCTGGGGCAGTTCCAGGCGCGTCTGGTCGGGTCGGTATTAAGCGGCACGGCGCATGATTATTCCACGATAAGCCTGCATCTTTTCGCCGACGCACCGCAGGAGATCGGGTTATTTCTGGAGCAGGAAAACATCCCGTTCGAGACGCACGAGCATCATTTACGCCTGTCCAGCGACACCCCGGCAATCGGCTATCCTGCCTATCGCTTTATGGCAGGCGAAACGGTTATGGAGTTGACCGTCTTCCCGGTAAACGGTTTGCGTCAGGCACCGCGCAGTCCGGTGGATGGGCGACCCATGCCGCGCGCCGCGCTGCCCGCCGTCGAAAAACTCCTGCAAAGCGGCCGCTGAAAACGGCGCTGCACCGTATCGATTTAAGCGTGTCACCAGGCTTTTAGCGGGTTTGCGGCCTACCCCGGCGCTGTTCTTATACACAGTCTAATGCCGACCCTGAAGCACCTCATAGCGGCACTGTGAACGAATCCGCCTTTAGTATTTATAGTATTGATATTACTGGTAATTAATCAAACGTATAATTTCTGCGCATTTTGTTTGCGAGCTAGGATTTATACGGCTTGGGCGTATTTCCAAGGGACTATTGCACAGAGTTATCCACAGTTTTTGTGGATAAAGATTAATTCTAATGACACACAGAAGCTTAGCGAATTTAACGTAGAAAATTTATGAAGCAGGACTGCCAAGTCGTAGGCATCAAAATGTGCAATGCATCACAAAATACAGAAAATGGGGCAGCAGGACCATCCGCTTCCGCCGCTATTTTGTGCGTGGCCGTACCCTCGCCGCTGCGCCGGAGTTTTGATTACTACCCACCCGCCGGAACCGACGTGGTAGCCATAACGCCCGGTATGCGCGTCAAGCTTCCGTTCGGGCGGACTACCGTAGTCGGCCTCGTATTGGATGTCATCGCCAGCAGCCGCATTGACATAAAGCGCATGAAGCGTGCCTTAGCCGTGCTGGATCAAGAGGCATTGTTGCCCGCAGACATCCTCAAGCTGATGCGCTGGGCCAGCGCCTATTATCACCACCCGATCGGCGAAGTCGTACTCAGCGCCTTGCCGACCCTATTGCGGGAGGGTGGCCCGGCGCAGGTGCGCACTGTGGCCAGCTGGCATTTGAGTGCAGCCGGACGTGATGCCAAACCTGAAGCCCTGACTCGCGCCCCCCGTCAGGCAGCGCTGTTGAGGCTATTACAGGGCCGTGCGCAGGGCTTGCAGATCGGGCAGATAACGGAGGGCAACTGGCGGCCCGTGTTGCACAAATTGATGGTGCGCGGCTGGGTTGAGCAGTGCGAAGATGCGGGGCTAACGCCTACCGCGCAGGACCCCAGCGATACCCCGCCTGGGCTGAATACCCATCAAGACACAGCGGTTAAGGCCGTGCTGGATGCCCTGGATTCATTTCAGGCCTTCTTGCTCGACGGCGTGACCGGCAGTGGCAAGACGGAGGTCTATCTGCGCCTCATCGAGCGGGTTATCGCCGGTGGGCGCCAGGCCTTGGTGCTGGTGCCCGAGATCGGTCTGACCCCACAGCTTGTGCAACGCTTCCAGCGCCGCTTCCAGGTGCAGGTCGCCGTGTTACATTCCAATCTAAGCGATCAAGAACGCCTGCACGCTTGGCTCGCGGCACGCGACGGCAGTGCGTCCATCGTGCTCGGCACGCGCTCCGCCGTATTCACGCCCCTGCACCGCCCCGGTATTTTTATTATCGACGAGGAACACGACCTCTCCTTCAAACAGCAGGATGGTTTTCGCTACCACGCGCGTGATGTCGCGGTGCGGCGTGCCCAATATGCCGGAGTCCCAATCGTGTTAGGCTCGGCCACGCCGGCGCTGGAGAGCCTGCACAATGTGCGGCAGGGTCGCTACCGGCACCTGGTCTTGCCGCAGCGCGCCGGTGCTGCGCGGGCACCGGGCATCTGCGTGGTAGATGTGCGCCATCAGAGTTTGGAGGGTGGCTTGTCGCAAAGTTTGCGAGCAGCGATGGAACAGCATTTGGCAAAGGCCGAGCAGGTGTTGTTATTTCTTAACCGGCGCGGCTATGCGCCGAGCCTGATCTGTCAGGACTGCGGCTGGTTGGTGCCGTGCAGCCGTTGCGACGCGCGCCTGGTGTTTTATCAGGGCCAAAACCGGCTGCGCTGCCATCACTGCGGTGCGGAACGCCCCGTGGTGACTCGTTGCGGCTCCTGTGACAGCGCCAAACTGCGGCCGCTGGGGCAGGGCACGGAGCGTGTCGAGCAGACCTTGTTGCAGTATTTTCCAAACACCGGCATCGTGCGTATTGACCGGGACAGTACGCGCCGCAAAGGCTCCATGCAGGCCATGCTCGAGGGCGTGCACGAGGGGCGCAGTGGGATCCTGATCGGTACGCAAATGCTCGCCAAGGGTCATCACCTGCCGAATGTAACCCTGGTGGGGATACTCGATGCCGATCAAGGCCTGTTCGGCGTGGACTTTCGCAGCCCGGAGCGTATGGCGCAATTGATCGTGCAAGTGACCGGGCGCGCCGGGCGCAGTGACAAACCCGGTCAGGTCATGATTCAAACCCGCCACCCGGATCATCCCCTGTTGCGTGCGCTGCTCAGCCAAGGCTATGCCGCCTTTGCGCAGGCCGCCCTGGCCGAGCGGCACCTCGCCGCACTTCCGCCCTACACTTGCATGGCATTATTGCGCGCCACCGCCGTGCAATCGGAGCCGCCGCAGGATTTTCTGAATCAGGCGCGGGAACTGGGTCTGACGCTGGATATGAAACCGGTGCAGTTGTTGGGGCCGGTGGCCGCACCCATGGAGCGGCGCGCCGGGCGTTACCGTGCGCAACTGCTGGTTCAGGCCGCGCAGCGCACGGACTTGCAGCACTTTCTCGGTGCCTGGATTCCTCAATTAGAGGATCTAAAGATAGCGCGCAAGGTGCGCTGGTCAATCGATGTCGATCCGATGGAGATGGGCTAAATGCAGTTGCCAGTGACAAGGTGCAAGTAGCGAGAATTAAGGCGTGTTAAACTACGCGCCGTTTCCCATTTAGTCTTAATAATGAAATCCCACCTGCACAGGCTGCTCTCCGGCGCTATTCACAGTCTGCAATGCGACCATTTGCTTCCCGAGTTGGAGACGCAGATCGAGATCGAGCGCACGCGCGACAAACAGCACGGCGATTTTGCCAGCAATATTGCACTCGGCCTGGCCAAGGCGGCGCGCCGCAAACCACGCGAGTTGGCCGAACTGCTCGTTAGCCGTTTGGCGGCATCGGACAAGATTACCAAGGTCGAAATTGCCGGCCCGGGTTTCATCAATTTTTTCCTTGCGCCCACGGCCTTCCAGGGCGTTGTCGCAGAGATTCTGGATAGTGGCGCGGCCTACGGCCAGAGCCAACGGGGCAAGGGCGTGCCGGTGCAAGTGGAATTCGTTTCCGCCAATCCCAACGGCCCGCTGCACGTCGGGCACGGTCGCGGCGCGGCCATCGGCAGCAGTATCGCGAATCTCCTGGCGGCGGTTGGCTTCAAGGTGCAGCGTGAATATTACGTCAACGATGCGGGCCGGCAGATGGATATTCTTACCGCGAGCATCTGGCTGCGTTATCTCGAACAATGTGGTGAGCAGATTGCCTTTCCCGCCAACGGCTATCGGGGCGACTATGTGCGCACGATCGCGCAACGGCTGCAACAAGACCACGGTAGTTCGATGTGTTGCGCGACGCGGGATGTTACGGCCGGTCTGCCTGCCGACGCGCTACCCGATGGCAGCGGCGACAAGGATGCCTATATTGATGCCTTGATCGTGCGTGCGCGGGAACTGCTCGGCGAGGGCGCTTACCGCACGATATTCGATCTCGGCCTGCATACCATCCTGGCCGACATCCGCGATGATCTAGCGCAGTTCGGCGTGCATTACGATAACTGGTTTTCGGAGCGTTCACTCACCGGGAGCGGCGCGGTGGACAGGATCGTCGAGCAGCTCAAGGCGAGCGGCGATCTGTATCAAGATACCGGTGCCTGGTGGTTCCGCTCGACGCGCTACGGTGACGAGAAAGACCGGGTCGTGGTGCGCGAAAACGGCCAGCCTACCTACTTCGCCTCTGACATCGCCTATCATTTGGGGAAATTCGAGCGTAGCTTCGGGCGCGTCGTCAATGTGTGGGGCGCGGATCACCATGGCTATGTGCCGCGCGTGAAGGCCGCACTGACCGCGCTCGGTCAGGATGCCGCAAAACTCGATGTCGTCCTGGTGCAATTCGCGATTTTATATCGCGGCGCGGAGCGTGCGCAGATGTCCACGCGCAGCGGAGAGTTCGTAACCTTGCGCGAATTGCGCGCGGAAGTCGGCAATGACGCGGCGCGATTTTTTTACGTGATGCGCAAGAGCGATCAGCACCTCGATTTCGATCTGGAGCTGGCCAAATCGCGCAGCAATGAAAACCCCGTGTTCTATGTGCAGTATGCGCACGCGCGTATTTGCAGCGTGTTTCGCCAGGGCGAAGAGCGCGGTTATCAATGGGACGCGCAGCGCGGGCGCAGCGAGCTGCATTTATTAGTCGAAGGGCACGAGCAAGCTTTGTTGATGACGCTGGCACGTTACCCCGAGGTGATTGAGCAGGCCGCGCTGGCCTATGAGCCGCATCAGCTCGCCTATTATCTGAAAGAGTTGGCGACGGACTTTCATACTTACTACAATGCCCATGCGTTTCTGGTTGCGGATAATAATGTGCGCGATGCGCGTTTAAGTCTGTTGATGGCCGCGCGCCAAGTGCTGCGGAACGGGTTGGGTTTATTGGGCGTCACCGCGCCGGATACTATGTAATGGGAGTTGTATTGCATGACACAAGACTATAAAGATTCGGCGCGGAGCAAGCGTCCCGCATCGGCAACACCGCCGTGGGTCTGGCTGCTGGCCGGTCTGATACCCGGCCTGTTTATTGCCCTGCTGATTTATCTGGGCGGATACACCCCGGACGATAAATCCACGCATCTAACCGCCGCGCCCCTGAATACCCCGGAAAAACCTGCAAGCGATGTGCGTGCCGTGCGTAAACTGCCTGAGTCGGACCCGTTACCCGCACCGGTCAAGCCGCGTTTCGATTTTTATACCATCCTGCCCGAGATGGAGGTGGCGATTCCTGAGAAAGAGCTTACCGGCAAGCCGGTGCAGGGGCTGGCCCAGGTTGAAGCGGCGGGGACATATATCTTGCAGGCCGGATCGTTCGGGAGTTTTGAGGAGGCCGATCACCTCAAGGCGAGCCTGGTGCTACTCGGCATTGAGGCCAATATCCAGACCGTCACGGTCAATAAAGACACCTGGCATCGCGTACACATTGGTCCTTACAAAGAATTGACCGAGCTCAATGAAGTACGCGCACGCCTTAAGCAAAATAATATCGACGCGGTGCTGCTCAAGATCAAGACCTGAGCCATTAGTTTTACAGATTCGTAATAGCGCTCAGGTCTTGCCGATTCAGCAGGATGCGCTTGAATACATCAGGATCCTTGGTGTGAGTCATCTCACCCTGGCGCGGGAAATGCTGGTCGTGCAGACGCGATAACCAGAAGCGCAGCGCAGCGGTGCGCAGCATGGCTGGCCAGGCGGCATGTTCCTGTAGTTCAAAGTCGCGTTGCTCCCGGTACGCCGCCAATAGCGCATGCAAATTTTTGTCGTCCAGTTGCCCGTCCGGGCGGCTGCACCAGTCGTTCACGGTCACGGCCAGATCGTAGAGCAGCACATCATTGCAGGCATAATAGAAGTCGATGATGCCGGTGAGTTTGTCGTCTACGAACAGCACGTTGTCGCGGAACAGGTCGGCGTGAATCACGCCGACCTGTAGGCCACGCGTCACAACCTGGGCCTGAAATTCCATCTCGGCGGCGAGGAGTGCGGCATCCGCACTATCCAGACAAGGCAATACCCTGCGTGCAGCCATCTCCCGCCAGACCGCGCCGCGCTCATTTTCCCGCTGGCCGCTGTACGCCTGCCCAACCCGGTGCATATGTCCCAAACCCTGACCCACGGCGCGGCATTGCTGCGGCGTAGGATCGACCACATTGGCACCCGGCAAGCGCTGCACCAGTGCCGCCGGTTTGCCCTTGAGGCTGCGCAGATAACGCTGCTGCCGATCGGCGACAGGGTGTGCGCTGGGTACGCCCTGTTCCGCGAGAAAGGCCATGAGTTCGAGAAAATAGGGAAGTTCCTGAGTACCCATGGTCTCGAACAAGGTGAGCACATACTCGCCCTGCGTGGTGCTTACAAAATAGTTGGTATTTTCAATCCCGGCGCTGATGCCAGAGTATGCAACGAGTGCGCCGAGTGCATAAGTGCACAAAAATTCCTCAAGCTCGTGCGGCTCGATACGCGTGTAGACGGACATGATGACCTTAAAGGAGTGTTTGCGATCCGCTAACGCGGGATTAAGCTCACGTCAAATTATTACCAGCTAAATAACACCCATTGCGGGATGTTGGCATCGGTGATGTCGTTGCTGCTGCGTGTCTCCAACACACCGTCGCCGTCGTTGTCGAGCAGATAATAGGGAGGCCCCGCGCTGGGCGTGATCTTCACCTTGAAAAGTCGGCCGTTGACACGAAATTCTTCAACGGTTTCCTGATCACGATGAAGGATAGTTACCTCCGGTTCCAGGGGTTCGCCGCTCTGCACGGCCGGGGGTATCTCCGGCGGCTCGGGAACGGGAAGCAGCTCGCCGGAAGGCGCAGATTCCCCGTTGCCGCTTTCATCCGGCGCGACATTATCGGTGGTCGGCGGGGCCGCCGTTTCCGGGAAGGGCTGCTCGGCGGCGAGGGTCAACGAGGCTGACAACAGGATGCCGATTAAAACTACACGGTACGCAGATAATATTTTCATAAGAGTCCTTATTTTGATTACTTACAGCAAGATACCCTGCGCACCCGCCGAGGGTGCCTCTCCCAGATGCTCGTAGTGATTAAAGATAGCATCCACCACGTCTTGTGGCTTGTCCAGTAGTTGCAATAATTCCAAGTCCAGCGGGCCGATAGTACCCTCCGGCACCAGGGTTTGCTTGAACCAGTCCAGCAGGCCTTTCCAGAAGGGCGAGTGCACCAAAATAATCGGAATGCGGCGCGCCTTCTGCGTCTGCACGAGGGTGAGTATCTCCGCCAGCTCATCCAGGGTACCGAATCCGCCGGGCAGGATGACATAGGCCGAGGCGTATTTGACGAACATCACCTTGCGTGAAAAAAAGTGTCTGAAATTGAGCGAAATATCCTGGTAGGCATTCGCATTTTGCTCATGTGGCAGCATGATATTCAGGCCCACGCTCGGGGATTTTCCCTCGAAGGCACCCTTGTTGACGGCCTCCATGAGGCCGGGTCCGCCGCCGCTTACGATGGTAAAGCCAGCATCCGAGAGCAGGCGCGCGATGTCTTCGCCCAATTTATAATAGGGATGATCGGGCAGGGCGCGCGCCGAGCCGAACATGCTGACCGAAGGCTTGATCTGCGAGAGCTGCTCGAAACCCTCGATAAACTCAGCCATGATCTGGAATATTTTCCAGGATTCGCGGGTGAGCAGGGCATCATTAATAGTGCGGTGGGCAAACTTGCCGGGTTCGTTCATAATTCTCTCTTTAGCTTCTGCAAATCCCCGCATTACGGGCAAATGAACCAAACTAAATCTCTGGTACTGGTGGACGCGTCGTCCTATTTGTATCGTGCCTTCTACGCCATGCCGCCGCTGACCAACTCACAGGGCCTTCCGACCGGGGCGGTTTACGGGGTGGTCAATATGGTGCGCAAGCTGCTGGCCGAGTACGACCCGGAGCATATTGCCCTGGTGTTCGATGCCAAGGGCAGAACCTTTCGCGACGATCTCTATGCCGAGTACAAGGCCCATCGGCCGCGCATGCCCGACGATCTTAGTGTGCAGATTGCCCCACTGCACGCCATTATACATGCAATGGGCCTGCCTTTATTGCTCGTGGACGGGGTCGAGGCCGACGACGTAATCGGCACGCTGACCTGTCAGGCTACGGCCTTGGGCATGGGCGTGCACATCTACACTGGCGATAAAGACCTTGCGCAACTCGTCAACGAGCAAGTCACGCTGATTAACACCATGACCAATAGTGTGCTCGATCCGCAGGGCGTGATCGACAAGTTCGGCATCCCCGCAGAGCGCATTATCGATTACCTCGCCCTCGTGGGCGACAGCTCTGACAATATTCCGGGCGTGCCCAAGGTGGGTCCGGGCACGGCCGTCAAATGGCTGAAACAATACGGCTCACTCGACGCGATAATCGAGCAGGCCGATACCATCGCCGGCAAGGTCGGCGAGAATCTGCGCGCCTCGCTGGCCCACCTGCCGGTCTCTCGTGCGCTGCTAACCGTGAAGTGCGATGTGCCACTTGATGTGAAACCGCTCGATCTGCAACGCCGTGCGCCCGATCTCGCCGCCTTGCGCGAGCTGTACAAACAAATGGAGTTCAAGGCCTGGCTGGCGCAAATCCCTGTGCAGTCCGCAGTAAATAGCGCAGTGCAAACGGTCGGGACCGCGCGGGTGGAGGTCGAAAGCCTTGAGCGCGTCTTGGTTCCGCCGGTTTACCAGCTCATCCTTGAGCCGACACAACTCGAGGAGTGGGTGGCGCGCCTGGCACAGGCCGAGCTGTTCTGCTTCGACCTCAAGACCACCCACCTGGACTATATGCAGGCACGCATCGTCGGCATTGCCCTGGCCATGTCTGCGGACGATGTAAGCGCCGCCTATATCCCGTTGGCGCACGACTATGAAAATGCGCCACAGCAATTAGAGCGAGATCAGGTGTTGGAGTGCTTGCGGCCGTTACTGGAGGATCCGCAACGTATAAAACTTGGTCACGACCTCAAGTTCGCCACCCATGTGTTGGCCAATCACGGCATCCGGCTGGCCGGCGCACACTTTGACATCATGCTGGAATCGTATCTATTGGATAGCACGGCCACGCGTCACGACCTCGATTCACTGGCGCTTAACTATCTCAACGGCAGGACCAACGCCCTTGAAGAGATCGCAGGCAAGGGCGTGCGGGCGCTGAGCTTTAATCAAATCGCCATCGAGCCAGCGAGCCTGCACGCGGTGGAACAAGTCACGCTGATCGTGCGTCTGCACGAAGCCCTGTGGCCGCAAGTGTGCGCGACCGGCAATTTGCAGCAGTTGTTTACGCAGATGGAAATGCCCCTGGTGCCGGTACTCGCGCGCATCGAGCGCAACGGCGTGAGCGTGGACGCGCAAATGTTGCGGCGCCAGAGCGCGGAACTCACGGTGCGCATGGACGAGCTGGAGCAACAGGCCCACGTGCTGGCCGGGCAGCCGTTCAACCTCGGCTCGCCGTTGCAGATCCAGGAGATCCTCTACGATAAGCTCGGCCTGCCGGTGCTGCAAAAGACACCGAAGGGCCAGCCGTCCACTGCGGAGCCGGTGTTGCAGGAACTCGCGCTGGATTATCCCCTGCCCAAGCTGATCCTGGAGCACCGCGGCCTGAGCAAGCTGAAGTCCACCTATACCGACCGCCTGCCCGAGCAGATTAATCCGGTGACCTCGCGCGTGCACACCTGTTACCACCAGGCTGTGACGGCGACCGGGCG
>JAYSPZ010000173.1:0-2250 GCA_043721815.1 Gammaproteobacteria bacterium
CTTGCTGGCGCTAGTGTTGACCGGTTTCGTCTATACGCTGATCGGCAAGACCTTCATGCCGGAGATGGACGAGGGCAGCCTCATCGTCGGCATCGAGAAACTGCCGTCCATCAGCCTGGAGCAGACCGCCGCGCTGGACTTGAAAATCCATCAGGCGATCATGAGCCAGGTGCCGGAGGTGACGGGTATCGTGGCGCGCGCCGGGGCGGACGAACTCGGTCTGGACCCGATGGGGCTGAATCAAACGGATACCTACCTGCAAACGAAGCCGCGCGATGAGTGGCGTGAAAATGATAAGGAATGGTTGACTGATGAGCTGCGCAAAGTGCTGGATAAATTGCCCGGTATTTCCTACAGCTTTACGCAGCCCATCGATATGCGCGTGCAGGAGATGATTATCGGCGTGCGCGGGGATGTCGCCGTGAGGGTGTTCGGACCGGACCTCGCCACGTTAAACGGGCTGGCAACGGAAATCGAAGCGGTGCTGAAGGCGACGCCCGGCAGTCAGGATGTGTACACCGTGCAGAATGACGGCGTGCAGTATCTCCAAGTGGAAATTGACCGGCTCGCCGCAGGTCGCATGGGCTTGAACGTGGACGATATCGGCGAGGCGCTGCGTTCACAACTGGAAGGCAGAACGGTGGGTACGGTGCTGGAAGGCGCGCGGCGCACCCCGGTGTTGCTGCGCGGCGAGGATGCCTTACGCACCTCGCCGACCCTGTTTTCACAACTGACCTTGGCCTTGCCCAACGGCGAGAGCGTGCCGATAACCAGCGTTGCCAAGCTGAAACGGGTAAATGGTCCGGTCAAAATCGATCGTGAAAATGGTGCGCGCATGGCGGTCACGCTCTCTAATGTACAGGGCCGCGACCTGGTCGGTTTTGTGGAGGAGGCCCGACAGGCGGTGGGCCAACGAGTAAAGCTGCCCGATGGTTACCGCTTGAGTTGGGGCGGGCAGTTTGAAAACCAGCAACGCGCCGCCGCACGATTAACTATCGTGGTGCCGGTGGCGCTCGGCCTGATTTTTCTGCTGCTGTTCGCCACCTTTGGCTCGGTGCGTCAGGCGGTGCTGGTGCTGTCGAACATCCCGTTCGCCATGGTCGGCGGCGTGTTTGCGCTGTGGCTGTCAGGGGAATATCTGTCGGTGCCCGCGTCGGTAGGTTTCATTGCACTGCTCGGCATCGCCGTGCTGAATGGCGTGGTGATGGTCAGTTACTTTAACCAGTTGCGCGCCGAAGGCCGACCGCTGGCCGAACTGGTAATAGAAGGCGCGAAGCGACGGCTGCGTCCGGTGTTGATGACCGCGAGCATCGCCGCCTTTGGTCTGGTGCCGCTACTGTTCGCCAGCGGCCCCGGATCGGAAATCCAGAAACCGCTGGCTATTGTAGTCATCGGCGGCTTGGTAAGCGCGACCCTGCTGACGCTGATTTTGCTGCCCATCCTCTATCGCCGCTTCGGCATCGGCCCCAAGGAGGCCTCAATATGAATTCCCCCAATTGCTGCTTGACGCTGATTGTCCCCACGGCGCTGGAAGAAGATATGGTGGACTTGCTGCTGGAGCATGAAGCCCTTACCCGTGGATTTATTACTTCCGAAGTGGAGGGTCACGGGCGCAATGTTACCTATCAGAGCATGGCCGAAAAAGTACGCGGCCGTGCGCACCAGGTAGAAATGAAAATCATCATGCAGCATGCCGATGCGCAAATCTTGCTGCGGGACATCAAGCAGGCCTTGCCACGTGCCAACATCGTTTATTACATGACTCCGGTTACGGAGTTTGGGAGTTTCCTGTGAAGCACATCTGGTTTTTCATCTTCGCGGCGGTCACTGCCGCCGCCTCTGCCGCACAAGAGATCTTTACTGATTATCCTGATTTGCCGCCGTTGCAAACCGTAAAAGAGGTGATGGATAACAGCCCCATGGTGCAGGCGGTGCAGGCCGGCATCAAGCTGGAGGAGGCCAATGCCAGCAAGCTCAACGCCGGGCCTTACGAGTTCACGGCGACACTCACTGAGCAGCAACGCCGGGTGCGCGAGAGCGGCAACTTCAATGAATGGGATGCCGCCCTGGAGCGCGGCTTGCGCCTGCCCGGCAAGGCCAGGATAGATCAGCAGTTGGGCGCGCAAGGCGTGCGTCAGGCGCGGCTCGCACTGGGCGATGCCCTGCATGAGTCGGGACGTGGCTTGCTGCGCTATTGGTTTACCTGGCAGCAAGAGCACATGCAGGCCAAGCAGTTGCAAAATCAAGTGG
>JAYSPZ010000174.1:0-5557 GCA_043721815.1 Gammaproteobacteria bacterium
CCCTAAAGCCGGATGTTGATTCTATTGAGTTCGCTCACTCACCTTAAAGAAGGATGCTTAATGCCTACACGCCTCTTGCTGTTAATCCTGCTCTGCGCACCCTGGTTTACGGGTCAGGCCACCGCTGCCGCAAAATCCAATTCTTTAGTCCATGAGTTCATGCTCGACAACGGACTCAAGCTCGTGGTCAAGGAGGATCATCGCGCGCCGGTAGTCGTCTCGCAAGTCTGGTACAAGGTGGGCAGCAGCTATGAACCGACCGGGCTAACCGGCATCTCGCACGTACTGGAACACATGATGTTCAAGGGCACCGCCAAACACCCGCCCAATGAATTCTCGCGCATCGTCGCAGCCAACGGCGGCCGTGAAAACGCCTTCACCGGGCGCGACTACACCGGCTATTATCAACAATTAGAGAAGAGCCGCCTGCCCGTGAGCTTCGAGCTGGAGGCCGACCGCATGCGCAATTTACTGTTGCCCCAGGAAGAATTTGCCAAGGAGGTCAAGGTGGTGATGGAGGAGCGTCGCCTGCGCACCGAGGACGACCCCGAGGCGCTGACTTACGAACATTTTAACGGCGTGGCGTTTATCAGCAGCCCCTATCACCATCCCGTCATTGGCTGGATGGGCGATCTGGAGAATCTTGATGTCGCTGATCTGAAGCAATGGTACGCAACCTGGTACGCGCCGAATAATGCGACCGTGGTGGTGGTCGGCGATGTTAATCCGCAACAGGTGCTGAGCCTGGCGAAAAAGTATTTCGGCCCGCTTAAACCCAGCAAGCTGATCCCGCCCAAACCACGCCGTGAGATCGAGCAGAAGGGCATGCGCCGGATCACGGTCAAGGCACCCGCCGAGTTGCCGTATTTGCTGATGGGTTATCAGGCACCGGTACTAAAGACCGCTGGTAAAGATGCCGCGTGGGAACCTTATGCGCTGGAGGTGCTGGCCGGTGTGCTCGACGGCGGCGATAGCGCACGCTTTGCCAAATACCTGGTGCGCGAGAGCCAGATTGCGGCCAGTGCGGGGGCGGGCTACGGTCTTTATGCGCGTTTGCAGGATTTGTTCATGCTGGACGGCACGCCTGCGCAGGGCCACACCGTCGTTGAATTGGAGCAGGCCCTGCGCACTCAGATCAAACGGTTACAGGACGAAAAGGTCAGCGACGCGGAACTTGTGCGCATCAAGGCCCAGGTGGTCGCCAGTGAAGTTTACGAGCGCGATTCCACCATGTCGCAGGCGATGCAGATCGGCACGCTGGAGACCGTCGGTCTCGATTGGCGGATCATCGATGATTATGTGGCCAAGGTCAGCGCCGTGACTGCCGAGCAGATTCAACAGGTGGCGCGTAAATATCTGATCGACGATCACTTAACCGTTGCCGTACTCGATCCGCTGCCGATTGACCCTAATGCCCCGTCGCGCGCCGCGCAAGGTGCCGCAGGAGACCACAATGTCCGTTAAAGCACTATTATTTTTTCTTTTGCTGTTACCGTTTGCCGCGCAGGCCGGCCCCAGGATCGAGCATTGGCAGACCGCCAATGGCGCAGAGGTTTATTTTGTCGCCGCGCCGGAGTTGCCCATCGTCGATGTGCAGGTGGTGTTCGATGCGGGTAGCGCACGCGCCGGCAACACGCCCGGCGTGGCGCTGCTCACGGTCGGGCTGCTTTCCGATGGCGCGCGGACTGCACAGGGTGAACTGGGCCCAGACGAGATCGCCGAACGCTTCGCCGGTCTCGGTGCGCTGTTCGGCGCGAGTGCAGATCGCGACATGGCCACGGTCAGCCTGCGCAGCCTGACCGATGCCAAGCTATTGCAGCCCGCGCTGGACACCGTGGCCTTGCTGCTCAGTCAGCCGACCTTTCCCGCAGGCAGTTTCGAGCGCGAACGCAAGCGCATGCTGATCGGCTTACAGGCACAGGAACAATCCCCGGCGGACATCGCCGACAAGGCCTTTTACACGGCACTGTACGGTAATCATCCCTACGCCGCGCAGCCCTTGGGCACTGTCGAGGGTGTCAACAAACTTACGCGTGCAGACGTAGTGGCGTATCACCAACGCTACTACGTTGCCGATAACGCAGTGGTGACGATTGTCGGCGCACTGGATCGCAAGGCCGCCGAGGCCGTGGCCGAAACGGTGGTCGGCACGCTACCGAAAGGCTCGCCGCCTGCGCCGCTGCCCAAGGTGGCTGCCCTGAAAACCGGATCTACCAAAACAGTGGCATTTCCTTCCGCGCAGACGCATATCCTGATGGGACAGCCCG
This sequence comes from Gammaproteobacteria bacterium, assembly GCA_043721815.1. Classification (GTDB taxonomy): domain Bacteria; phylum Pseudomonadota; class Gammaproteobacteria; order SURF-13; family SURF-13; genus JBDSTW01. The sequence continues at coordinate 2,268 of JAYSPZ010000174.1, forward strand.
GCATAACACGCGACGACCCCGATTATTTCCCGCTCCTGGTCGGCAATCATGTGCTGGGTGGTAGCGGTCTGGTATCGCGTCTGAGCGATGAAATCCGCGAGAAGCGCGGGCTGTCTTATAGCACCTACAGCTATTTCCAGCCCATGCGGGTAAGCGGCCCTTACACGCTTGGCCTGCAAACGCGCAACGAACAAACGGCCAATGCCTTACAGGTGTTGCGCGATACGCTGGGCAAGTTCGTGAAGACCGGAGCAACGCCCGAAGAACTCAATGCCGCCAAGCAAAATATCACCGGCGGATTTGCCTTGCGACTGGACAGTAACGCCAAGGTGGCCGATTATCTGGCCGTGATCGGTTTTTATGGTCTGCCGCCGGATTTTCTCGATACCTATACAACCAAAGTGCAGGCCGTCACGCTCCAGCAGATTCAGGATGCCTTCACGCGCCGCATTAAGCCTGCGCAGATGGCGACTGTGATAGTCGGTGGCCCGCAAACACCCACAGCGGCCGTTGCCGGTGAACAACCCTAAGACCTTAAAGACGCGCAATCAACTGCGCATTATCGGCGGTCAATGGCGCAGCCGTAAACTTCAGTTTCCGGATATTGAAGGCCTGCGCCCCACGCCCGACCGCGTACGCGAAACCTTGTTCAACTGGCTGCAACCGGTCATCCATGGGGCGCGTTGCCTGGATTTATTCGCCGGTAGCGGGGCACTGGGCCTCGAAGCCTTGTCGCGCGGCGCGACCGAGGTGGTGATGGTGGATTGCGATGCGCAAGTTACGGCCTTCCTGCGCAGGCATATCGAAAATCTTCATGCCCAAGGCGCACATCTCGTGCAGATGGATGCCTTGCAATACCTGGCGGCTGACCCTCCCCCTGCGGCATTCGACATCGTATTTCTGGACCCGCCGTTTCGGCATAATCTGTTGCTACCCTGCTGCCAAGCGCTGGAAAAACACGGCTGGCTCAAGCTTGGGGCACGGATTTATCTGGAAGCAGAGAGCGGACTAACACCGACACTGCCGCAAAATTGGCGCATAACACATAGCAAACGCGCGGGTGAGGTGGGTTACTATCTGGCAGTAAGGGAATGACTATTGGCTATAGGCAGAGTGCTACAACACAAATAAAGGTATGAAAACATGACTATCACCGCGATCTACCCCGGCACCTTCGACCCCATCACCCACGGCCACAGCGACTTAATACAACGCGCGGCGCGCCTGTTCGATCACGTCATCGTCGCCATAGCCGCAAACCCCAGCAAGAAACCTTTTTTCCCGTTAGAAAAACGCATCGCCCTGGCGCGCGTGGTACTCAAAGAATTCAGTAATGTTGAAGTGTGCGGCTTTGACACGCTACTGGCTCATTATGCCGAAGCCAGAAATGCCAAAATTATCCTGCGCGGTCTGCGTGCGGTATCGGACTTCGAGTATGAATTCCAGCTTGCCAGCATGAACCGCCGCCTTGCCCCGAAGCTTGAAACCCTATTTTTAACACCCGCCGAACAGTACGCTTATATCTCCTCCAGCCTGGTGCGCGAGATCGCCGCCCTGGGCGGCGATGTCTCGGCATTTGTGCATGAGGAGGTTAAGTCCGCGCTATTGGACAAACACTATTAGCGATGGTTATCAAAGTAACATTAACAGACAAATCATCATTGTGACTTACTTTTACCGGAAGGCTGAAAGCACGGAAAGAGAAGCCATCTTCAACTTGTATTGCTTGGTAATGCGCGACTACGTTTCTGAGATATGGGGCTGGAATGAACCGTGGCAGGAAAACGACTTCTCCGCTCACTTTGATCCCGAAGGCATTACACTGGCACACAAAGAGTTAGAGCTGGTCGGGTATTCCCATGTCGAAAATCGAGACGACCAGCTGTTCATAAGAATGATCGTTGTTCATCCTCTTCACCAGCGAAATGGCATCGGGAAAAAGCTGCTTGAATCCGTTATTACGTCAGGTAAAGGGCAATCCAGGAGAATCGGATTGGAGGTGTTCAAGATAAATAATGAAGCGAAGAAATTTTATGAAAGATATGGCTTCAATGTTGAAGCTGAAACCCGGAATAGTTACGTCATGGCTCATGCCTAACACTGCATTCAAAAGGTACGAAAGATGTACCTGATTTCGACAGGGAAATCACGAAACTCACAGCTTCATTCTTCATTTCCAACCCCATTTCTGAAATATTTTATGTGCCGCGTCAGTCTGTAGAAAATCAATAAACTGTTTGGCCAGCGGCTTATGCCTGGAGATTGTGGTGGTCGCGATAGGCGTGTCGCTGCATTAGGCATTCGCGTCATGCTACTAACTAGGACTGCTGCCTTATATTACGGTTCAAGACATGACCCTTGCGGCTTTATTTATTGCCAAAATATAGTTTCTCTAAAAATGGAATGAAATCGCCGAAGCCTGAAAATGCTAAGCGTGCGAGTACAATATCAATACCGCGCATATATTGCATAAGGTCTAACGAAACTTGCAGGTATGGTTACCCGAAATAATGGTATGAAAACCCTCTTAAAGCCCCGTCTATTTTTAATGTGTTTTGTTGCGCTGGTTATCTGGCTGCCAGGCACACGGGCCGATACACCGGCAGCCAATGCAGTTGCCAGCGCGCATCCATTAGCAACGCAGGCAGGCCATGAAATCCTGGCCGTCGGTGGCAATGCCTTTGATGCGGCCGTGGCGATTACTGCAACGCTGGCAGTGGTGGAACCTGCGAGTTCCGGCTTGGGCGGCGGCGGCTTTTGGCTGCTGCACCGAGCAAGTGACAACCTCGAAATCATGCTCGATGGGCGCGAAAAGGCACCGCTTGCGGCGCATCGCGATATGTATCTCGATGCCAAAGGCGAGGTGATCCCCAATCTCTCGGTGGACGGCGCGCTGGCCGCAGGCATTCCGGGTACACCGGCGGCGTTGGAATATCTCGCCAAACATTATGGTCGCCTGCCGCTCGCGCGCAGCCTTGCCCCGGCGATAAAACTCGCGCGTGAAGGCTTTTCCATCGATGAAGGTTTTCGCAATTTAGCGAGATTTCGACTCGAGGCCTTGCGCAGTTCGCAGGCTACGGCTCAGGTATTTCTCGATAACCATGAAGTCCCCGCCTCGGGCACCGTTATCAAGCAACCCGATCTCGCCAAAACTTTGCAAGCCATTGCCGAACAGGGTGCCCGGGGGTTTTACCAAGGCTCTATTGCTACCCGGCTGGTGAAAGGGGTGCGCGCGGCGGGCGGCATCTGGACTGAACAAGATCTGGCTAATTATGAAGTAGTCGAGCGCG
>JAYSPZ010000175.1:0-6564 GCA_043721815.1 Gammaproteobacteria bacterium
GAGATTAACCGCAGCTTTCGCAACGAAGGTTTATCCACGCGTCATAATCCTGAATTTACCATGCTGGAATTTTATCAGGCCTACGCCGATTACAAGGACCTGATGGATCTGACTGAAGAAATGCTGCGCACGCTTGCGCAAAATATAGTGGGCACGACGACGATCACCTATCAAGGTGAGCAATATGATTTCAGCAAACCGTTCACGCGCATTACCGTGAAGGATTCCATCCTGCGCTTTAACCCGCAACTTACGGCGGCCGATTTGGAAACGCCGGAAGCTGCGCGCAGAGCCGCAGTTGATCTGCGCATACCGCTGAAGGATAACTACGGCCTGGGTAAAATTCAGATCGAAATTTTCGAGAAGACCGTTGAGCATCGTCTCAAAGACCCGACATTCATCACGGCCTATCCCACCGAGGTTTCGCCCTTGGCGCGCTGTAACGTTGATAACCCTTTACTAACCGATCGCTTTGAATTTTTCGTGGGCGGCCGCGAGATTGCCAACGGCTTTTCCGAATTGAACGATCCCGAAGATCAGGCCGAACGCTTTCGCAGACAAGTGGAAGAAAAAGACGCCGGCGATGAAGAGGCGATGCACTTCGACGCTGATTACATACGCGCCCTCGAACACGGTATGCCGCCGACGGCGGGCGAGGGCATTGGTATTGATCGCTTAGTGATGTTATTTACCGATTTACCGTCTATCCGGGATGTGTTGCTGTTTCCGCACATGCGGCCGGAGAGTTAGACTGTGAGCAAGGTTGAGGTAAATCTATGGAAGCTAGATACGAAATGATTATTTACTGGAGCGACGACGACCAGTGCTTCGTTGTGGAAGTACCGGAGTTGCCGGGGTGCATGTCGGATGGTAAAAATTACCAAGAGGCGGTAAAAAACGCGGAGGTATCTATCAGCGAATGGATAGAAACGGCTCGCGAACTGGATCGGCCTGTCCCCAAACCTGCCGGACGACTGCTGTATGCCTAGCGGGTGTTGCGAGGAATCAAGCGGGCGCTTTATTTACTCTTCTCCAAAATCGCATCCACGCCCGCCTTCGCGCAGGCATCGTCCGTAACGGCTGAGGGGGTCCCACCTACGCCTATCCCGCCCACGAGTTCATCGCCCATCTTGATCGGCAGGCCACCGCCCAGCAGAAGAATCTTTTCATTCATATCACGCAAGCCATGGAGTTCCGGCTTGTCTTTAATAAAGTTGGCCAGTTCCAGCGTGGAGCGGCCCATACTCGCAGCGGTGTAGGCCTTGCGTGAGCTGCTGTCGACGGTGTGTACCCCGGCACCGTTACCGCGCAGAAGAACGGTTATCACACCGGCACGATCCGTAACGGCGACGCTGATGCGATAGCCGCCGTCAGTGCATTTTTTGAGTGCGACATTCGCAGCCGTTTGAGCCAGGGTCAAGGGTAGATAAACCTGTGTCGGTAAGGGTTCGACGGCATTTGCGGTGCTTGCAAGAAACAATGCGCTTGCCGATGCAAGGGCGATCTTTGCGAGGGCTGTTGTACAACGCTGCACTGCCGGGCGGTAATGGTTCATTAGTGTCGCTCCTGTTCTGGGTTAGCAAGGTGCAGCAAAGGTCCTTGCCGGGAGTGTAATCGTACCTTTCCGTTTTCGGCGCTCGCAATCTGTAGCACGGCCAATAACTCAAAACCGCCTTGTGGAGACGCTTGGGCATCGATCACCTGACCTATGCTCTGGTCATGATCGACTGTGTAAAGCTCATCGCCGGGGAGAGGCATAGTCTCGGAATGCGCGTGCGCTTGATACATGCGCCGTTTGAGCGTGCCAAGATACTGCATGCGTGCCACGATCTCTTGCCCGGGGTAGCAGCCCTTTTTGAAGCTGATGCCGTTAATCTCCTGAAGATTAATCATCTGCGGTACGAAGGCATCTGCGGTCGCGGCATAAATTGCCGGTATGCCGCTGCGGATATCGAGCAGCTTCCACACACCAGCGCCTACCGGTGTCACGTCATTCGCAAGCCGAGTCCACAATAATTTAATGGCATCCACCGCGCCGTAAATTTCGAAGCGCGACTGCGTGTCGGTGACGCGTATGATGCTTATGCAGACACCCGCAAAATTTATCTGTACACAACCATCAACGACTTGAGGTAGCTCGCCTGCAACGTTACGCAGGGCTGCCTCTGCACCAGGCCCCGCTAAACCAATAGCAACCAGATGATCGCCGGCGTCCGCAAGCACGACCTGCGCGCGCAGCACAAACATACGCAAGCGTTTTAAAGTGGCCTCCAGAATTTCCTGCGGCAGGCTCAGATAATAAGTGTCTGCACGCTGCCACAGACGAAACACCGCCAGGGCACGGCCCTTTGGGCTGCAATAGGCATTGAGCTGGCTACTGTGTTCGTCTACCGCGCGTACATCGTTAGTGAATTGACCCTGCAAAAAGCCTTGCGCATCCGCACCGGTAGCGGAAATTCTCCCCCGGTACGACAAGTCACAGATCAGCGTGCGTGTGGCAAGTGCGTGAAGTTCATCGGCGGATTTACCGAAGTGAGTTACCGAGCCATGCTCGATAAACGCGCCGATATTCTCTAAAAATATTTTCCATTCAGGTGACATAGTATTTATTTTCACCGCGAACATCGATAATAGCCAGAGCCATTAAAGATTATTAATAAAACCCTATGGAAGATCTTCTTAAGGCAGAGGTTCCTGTGGTGCAGGATGCACCGCCATTTTTCAAACACGGAAGTGTTTGAAAAATGAAGAAAAGCACCCATAGAATTCATATGGCCACGTTTTTGTTTTTCGTGCTCTGAGAAGTCCAGGACGGACTTATTCAGAGCTTTCCTATCTTGGCCATGTGTAGAAAATGAGAAATTCAATTCCTGCTTTACGATTGGAGCCGCGCCGTTCGCTGCGACTCGCGGGTTTGTTGCTGCTGGCACACGTAGGTGCGCTTGTTTTGCTGGTGCTGATTCCGCTGCCCGCGTGGATAAAGATACTGCTGGTTTGCCTTGTTGGAGGCAGTCTGATCTTCACGCTGAATACCTACGCCTTACTGCGCGGCAGGTGGGCCATAGCCTGCGCCGTGTGTGAAGGCGATGGACAATGGAGCCTGCGCACGGCGGCGGGGTGTGAGTTTTATGTCCGGCTGTTACCGGGCAGTTATGTGCATCCGGGCTTGGTGATCCTTAATTTCTCAGCGGATAGGCGCTGGCGATCTTATTCGATGATATTGATGCCGGACTCGCTGGATGCGCTTACGCTCAGGCGATTACGCGTGCGTCTTCTGCATCCGCCTGCTCAGGATCGACAAAATTCGGCGGTGTAAGTACGGTGTTGCACGGCGTGTTGCGGGTGTCTGTTTTTGGATAGTCGAGTGTGTAGTGTAGCCCACGGCTTTCCTTGCGCAGTAAGGCGGAACGGATAATTAAATCGGCCACCAGAGCCAGGTTGCGCAGTTCCAGTAAGTCATTGGTCACCGAGAAATTAACGTAATATTCGGCGATTTCGCTGCGCAATAAATCCACGCGCCGCTTGGCGCGTTGCAGACGTTTGTCGGTGCGCACGATGCCCACATAGTCCCACATGAAGCGGCGCAGTTCTTCCCAGTTATGCGCCACCACGACCTGTTCGTCGGAATCCGTGACACGGCTTTCATCCCACTTTGGCACGGCAGGCAGGGCAGACACGCTGGCCAATCGTCGGCCGATGTCCTCGCTGGCGGAGGCGGCAAACACCAAACACTCCAACAGGGAATTACTCGCCATGCGATTGGCGCCGTGCAGGCCGGTAAAGGCCACCTCACCGATGGCGTAGAGTCCGTTTATATCGGTGCGCCCGTAGCGGTCGGTCATCACGCCGCCGCAGGTATAGTGCGCGGCGGGCACAATGGGAATGGGTTCGCGCGTGATATCGAAGCCAAATTCCAGGCAGCGCGCATAGACCGTTGGAAAATGTTGCCGAATAAAATCGGCAGGCTTATGGCTGATATCCAGGTACATGCAGGGCGCACCCAGGCGCTTCATTTCGTGGTCGATGGCGCGCGCCACGATGTCGCGCGGGGCCAGTTCTCCGCGCGCGTCGAATTTGTGCATGAACGGCGTGCCATCGGGCAATAACAGTTTGCCGCCTTCCCCGCGTATCGCCTCGGTAATCAAAAACGACTTAGCCTCTTGATGATATAAACAGGTGGGATGAAACTGCACGAATTCCATATTGGCGATGCGGCAGCCAGCGCGCCAGGCCATGGCAATGCCGTCGCCGGTCGCGACATCGGGGTTACTGGTATACACATAAACCTTACCTGCGCCGCCGGTGGCGATGACTACAAAATGTGCGCGGAATACCTCGACCTGTTCTTTGTGCCGGTCGAACACATAGGCCCCCAGACAGCGTTGCGGGGTCAGCCCTAGTTTGGCGGCGGTGATTAAATCGATGGCTATATGCTGTTCGAATAACTCGATATTGGGGTGGGCGCGCACCTGTTCCACGAGGGTGGTTTCAATGGCGCGCCCGGTGGCATCGGCCGCGTGAATAACACGCCGGTGGCTGTGGCCGCCCTCACGCGTCAAGTGATAGTCGATGCTGCCGTCACTCGCGGCTTGCTGGGTAAACGGCACACCATTATCGATCAACCATTGAATGCTCTGCTTGCCGTGCTCGACCGTGAACTTGACGATATCGGGATTACCGAGGCCCGCCCCAGCCAGCAAGGTATCTTCGATATGGGAGGCAATGGAATCATCCTTGTCCAACACTGCCGAAATGCCGCCCTGGGCATAAAGGCTTGCGCCCTCGGTTAGCGGGCCTTTGGTGACCACCTGAATGCGTGCCTGCGGAGCCAGGCGCAGAGCCAGGCTCAGGCCGGCGATGCCGCTGCCGATGATTAACACGTCGGATTGATATTGCATGTGTCCTCTACGAAAATCTACCGTTATTCGCCCGCTGTTTTTTGCCGGGCAGGATGCCCAAAATCCGCCTATAATTATAGTCAGCGGGTTACAGAAGCCGGTAGTCGGTCGCAACGCCGAATATGAGCACTTATTCAGGCGTACGCTAACTCATTAACAGTGATGGCTGCAAATGCGGGGAAGGCAAGCGGCGTAAGTCCGCACTGCGTTTATAGACAAATAACATGGCATACTTACGACTTGGTCCAAGCGGTTGTTGCCCGGCTTCATGTAAAAAGGCTAACGGACTGGACTTTTTATTCTTTAATAATCGGGATCCAATGGCGAACTATATTTTTCTATTAGGGTCTATTGCTGTGCAAAGGAGTGCCTCATTGTGAAAGGGAAACCCCGGACGGGCGAACACAATGTCGACCAGGAGTTGGTTAGTCGTGTTCAAAAGGGTGAGAAGAAGGCATTTGATATCCTGGTACTGAAATATCAGCATAGGCTTAATAAGTTGATATCCCGGTATATTCGCAATTCCAGCGAGGTGCAGGACGTTGCCCAGGAGTCGTTTATAAAGGCCTATCGTGCTTTACCAAATTTTCGCGGAGAGAGTGCCTTTTATACATGGCTATATCGTATTGCCATCAATACGGCCAAAAACTACCTGGTAGCCCAGGGACGCAGGCCACCGGATGGCGACATTGACGTAACCGATGCTGAGCAGTACAGCGGCGACTCCGCATTAAAGGACTATGCCACCCCTGAACATGTACTGCTGCGTGATGAGATCGAGGAAACCGTAAGTCGAGTCATCCGGCAACTCCCTGAAGACCTGCGCACGGCGATTACCCTGCGCGAACTGGAGGGATTGAGTTATGAGGAAATTGCCGAGCTAATGGCCTGCCCTGTAGGCACGGTGCGCTCCCGCATTTTTAGGGCGCGCGAGGCGATAGACAATAAACTCAAACCTTTATTGGAAACTAACTAGCAGTGGTGAGTACCTAAATGAATATGAAGATCGAGGAACAAATTTCAGCCTTGATGGATGGTGAACTATCCGACAGTGATACCCATGATCTAATCAGCACGATGCAGCATAATCCCGAGCTGAAAAAGGTGTGGGGCACATATCATCTTATCAGCGCCGCCATGCATAATAATCTACCGGATATATTGGAAGCGAATAGAGCGCAGAATTTAACTGCCGCACTTGCAGCCGAACCGACTGTTTTGGCACCGCGTGCCATCGCCCTGAAATCGAAGCTCCGCACCATGACTCCGGTGTTCAGGCAGATTGCCGGATTGGCGGTTGCCGCTTCGGTCACTGCGGTGGCTATTCTAAGCGTACAAACCGCGCCCCAGGATCCGCTGGCCGGTAACGCCCGGATCGCATTCTTTGCGCAAGACCAGTCGGCAGCCGGTCTCATCAATAATGAATTTTATCAGGTTCCAGACATTGAAACTGTAGCCGCCATTGTCCCCGCCGCACCTCTCCTGATTGAAAATACCGAGAACCAACGCTGGGATTTGGGAGAGCCTGCCTTCCAATCGAAACTGAACCACTATCTCGACAATCATAATCAGTATTCGACCCCTGCGGAGATGCAGGGTGTGCTCCCTTATGCGCGGCTGGTAGGCTACGGCCAAGAACAATAGAGACGTGCCTTTTTTGCGCTCA
>JAYSPZ010000176.1:0-2974 GCA_043721815.1 Gammaproteobacteria bacterium
CGGCGGCACTGCTGCATTCGTATCCACTTCCATGCGCACGTCAGCAACCGGCTCTTCCATGCCCTTGGGTGCGACAGATGCCTCTTCCACGCTGGGCAGTGCCGGTATTGTGGGCTTTGCCGCTGCGGGTCTATCGGTACGCTGCGGTTGACGCGGCGGACGCGCCGCCGCCGGGACCGCACCAACAGGTTTCTTGCTACGGTTTTGCGTATTCGTGGCGCGGCGCGGGCTGCGCTCGGCTTGGCGAGCTGGGCTGGCCTCCAGACTCTGGACAGGGGTCGGCGTACGCTGGGGCTGTTTGCGTCCCTCCGCTGGCGGTGCCGTGGCGGTGCCAAACAGGCCCATCCATAATTGACGAATCAAGCCGATCTTTTCCGGTTTAGATGCCGGGCCAGGGCGTGCCGAAAGGGGCGTAGGGGCGTAGGGCGACACACCTTTCACCGCCGGCTGCTCGGCAGCGACCTTTTCGGCAGAGGCCATCTTTTCGCTGGTTTCCTCCACTATCGAGACCATTTCGTAGCTGGGCTTTATATCTTCTTCGGCCGCAACCTCATCTCTGCGAAAACGCTGAATCTCGTAGTGTGGTGTCATCATGGCGGCGTTGGGTATGAGCATGACACTCATGTTGTGGCGCTTTTCAATGGCATTGACCGCCGGGCGTTTTTCGTTCAATAAAAATGTCGCCACATTGACCGGCAATTGCACGACCAGCTTGCCGGTGCCTTCTTTCATGGCATCTTCTTCGATGATGCGCAGGATGGCCAGTGCCGATGACTCCACGGTACGAATCGTGCCCTGGCCCATGCAGCGTGGGCATACCATGCCGCTGTTTTCGCCCAGCGAGGAACGAATACGCTGACGCGACATTTCGAGCAGACCGAAACGCGAGATACGCCCGACCTGTACGCGCGCGCGATCCATTTTGAGGGCTTCTTTGAGACGATCCTCGACCTCGCGCTGATTGCGCGCCGGGGTCATGTCGATGAAATCGATGACGATGAGGCCGCCGATGTCACGCAGACGCAACTGACGGGCGATCTCGTCCGCTGCCTCCAGATTGGTATTTAACGCAGTTTCTTCGATGTCGCTGCCGCGCGTGGCGCGTGCCGAGTTGATGTCCACCGAGACCAGCGCCTCATTGTGGTCGATAACAATGGCCCCGCCGGACGGCAGGCGGACTTCACGATTGAAGGCTGATTCAATCTGGCTCTCGATCTGGTAGCGCGTAAACAGTGGAACATGGTCTTTATACAACTTGACCTTGGCCAGGTTATGCGGCATGACCTGCTGCATGAATTCGAGCGCCTGATTGTAAACACCCGGGTCGTCGATCAGGATTTCATTGATGTCTTTGCGCAGATAATCACGGATAGCGCGAATGATGACATTGCTTTCCTGGTAGACCAGGAACGGCGCGGCCTTGTCTTTGGAGGCAGCCTCGATGGCATTCCACATGTTCAGCAGGTAGTCCAAATCCCACTGCAATTCCTCCACGCTCTTGCCCAAGCCCGCCGTGCGCACGATCAGGCTCATGCCTTCGGGTGTGGTCAGCTCGCTCATGGCATCGCGCAGTTCACTGCGGTCATCGCCCTCGATGCGGCGCGACACACCGCCGCCACTCGGGTTATTGGGCATCAGCACCAGGTAACGACCGGCGAGACTGATAAAGGTGGTCAGGGCCGCACCCTTATTGCCGCGCTCCTCTTTTTCTACCTGGACAATAATTTCTTGCCCTTCGCGGATCAGTTCCTTGATATTGGAGCGGCCACCACCCGATTGATTATTGGGGCGGGCAATTTCCTTGAGCGGGAGAAACCCGTGCCGGTCGGCACCGTAGTCGACGAAGGCCGCTTCGAGACTGGACTCGACGCGCGTGATCTTCGCCTTGTAGATATTGGATTTTTTCTGCTCGCGGGTGGAGGTTTCGATATCCAGATCGTATAAGCGCTGGCCGTCGACCAGCGCCACACGCAACTCTTCCGGTTGAGTTGCGTTAAATAGCATTCTCTTCATGTTGTTAATCCTCAGCGCTCGACCACGTCCTTTGAGGTAGTGGGGTCGCCGGACCAATGATTAGAGTGGTATAATGCCGCGTCCGTCAGACACGCTGAGGCTGGCCGTTACTGAATCTAATGCATTGGTCGGCGCAGATAAACCCGGCCTGAACACGGGAGCGCTTTCGTTACTATCGCTCGGAATAGGGCTGAGCGAATAAAAACCCTGTGTGTTATACCCGATACCAACCGGGCCTTAGTCAAAATTGCATCTGGCAGCGCTGGTGACCCCCCATAGGCTTCAACGCGCGGCAATTGAACAGGCACACTTTAAGATAGATTCGGTGTACCCGTGCGAAGACTGACACTATTATCGCAAAAATGAACGAAGCTTGCAAAAAAACCCCTAATCACGCCTATTTGGTCGAAGTTCAAAGCGACCAGGACGGGCAGCGACTCGATAATTTTCTGATTACCCACCTCAAGGGCGTACCGAAAAGTCATATTTACCGTATCGTCCGCAAGGGCGATGTGCGGGTGAATAAGGGCCGTATTAAACCAGATTACCGCCTGCAGACCGGCGATGCCGTGCGCATTCCGCCGTTACGCGTCTCCGAAGGCGGTGAGAAAGACCTCGCCAATCCGGGGGCCAGAGTATTGCAGCGGCTAAGCACTGGCATTCTGTTCGAAGATGAGGGCTTGATGATCCTCAACAAACCCTCCGGCATCGCCGTGCATGGGGGCAGCGGGTTGAGCTACGGTGTTATCGAGGCCCTGCGGATACTTTACCCGAATGCACCCTTTCTGGAATTGATCCATCGTCTGGATCGCGACACCTCGGGCTGCCTGATGATCGCGAAAAAGCGCAGTGCCTTGCGGCGCGTACACGAACTATTGCGTACCGGTGGGGTAAACAAGCGCTATTTAGCCCTGGTCAAGGGCCGCTGGCAGGGCGGCAAGCGTACGGTCAGTGCCGCGCT
>JAYSPZ010000177.1:0-4170 GCA_043721815.1 Gammaproteobacteria bacterium
GGCGCGGTATCCTGCCTGCCGATCACCAGAAAGCGCGTCGTATTGTTAACCTCATCTTCAATATTCGAGGCCAGCACCCTGAGTTGGTATATGTCCGCCGCGCTGTCCCCGGCTATGGCCGCAGCCGCAGGTTCTTGCCCCGCAAGGCGCGCTGCCTCTGCATTGCTGCTGACGGGCAGCAATTCCGCCTTCGCCATATTAGCGGCGAGCCATAGACGGCATTGGGCCAGGGCCTGCTGATGCGCATAAATACGCTTGATACCGCGTGCGGACTCCGCCAGGCCGAGCAGGTGATGATGAATGCGCAACTCGATCTCGCCGCAAATCTTCACGGGTGAGTTAATGAACAGATCGAGGGTATGACTGACAACGCCTTCCGTCGAATTTTCCACCGGCACGACACCGTAATCCAGCGCACCTGAATCGACATCGTGAAAGACCTGGTCGATGGTCATCAGCGGCAGGGTCTGCACCGAATGGCCGAAGTGTTTTAGCGCGGCTGTTTGGGTGAAGGTGCCGTCCGGGCCCAGAAAGCCAATCTTCATCGGCTGTTCCAGCGCCCGGCAGACCGACATGATCTCGCGAAACAGGCGCACGATTTCCGCATTGGCCAGCGGCCCCTGATTACGCGCGGCCACTTTTGCGAGTATCTCCGCCTCGCGCTCCGGGCGGTAGTAGTTAGGCTCAATACCGTCGGCGTGTTTTACCCGCGCAACCTCCAGGGCCTGCACGGCACGTTCACTGACCAAGCCTTGAATCTTTTCATCCAAGGCATCGATGCGCGAGCGAAGTATTTGTAATTTGTCTTCGTCACTCATGGTTAATCATCTGCCTCTCTGTTACCGGCAAGATACTTCTACAAAGTCCGCACGGCCAGCACGCCGTCGATTTTGGCAATCTCCTCGATGACCGAGGCGGGAATTTCGCTTTCCACATCCGCCAGGGTGAAGGCCAGGTCGCCCTGCGACTTATTCAGCAGATCGATGATGTTGAGATTGGATTTTGCCATCGCGGTGGAGATCTGCCCCACCATATTAGGCACATTGGCGTTGGCTATGGCGATACGATAACCGCCATTGCGCGGCATCACGACCTCGGGAAAATTGACCGAGTTACGGATATTGCCGTTTTCCAGATAATCGCGCACCTGCTCGGCCACCATAATGGCGCAATTATCCTCCGCCTCCTCCGTGGATGCGCCCAGATGCGGCAAGGTAATCACACGCTCATGATTCTTGAGCAGTTGACTGGGAAAGTCGCACACGTAGGCATAGACCTTGCCCGCCTTGATCGCGGCAGACACGGCCGCATCGTCGACGATACCCTCGCGCGCAAAATTAATAATGACTGCGTTAGGCTTCATCAGTTTGAGGCGTTGCGCGTTAATAAGATGGCGCGTGGCTTCATTTAGCGGCACATGAAACGAGACGAAATCGACCTTGCTCAGTAACTCCTCAATACTGGCGGCTTGCTGCACATCGGACGACAATTTCCACGCGCCCTGCACGGTAATACCGGGGTCGAATCCCACCACCTTCATGCCGAGCGCCAGCGCGGCATTTGCCACCTCGCGCCCGATAGCACCCAGCCCCACCACGCCCAGGGTGCGGTGCGGCAATTCAAAACCGGCAAAATCCTTCTTGCCTTCCTCGACCAATTTATTGAGCGTCGCATCATCGCCTTGCAACCCGCGTGCAAAGTCCCACGCCTGGCAGATATTACGGCAGGCCAGCAGCATGCCGGCGATAACGAGTTCCTTCACCGCATTGGCGTTCGCACCGGGCGCATTGAACACCGGAATCCCGCGCGCGCTGAGCGCATCCACGGGAATATTATTGACGCCCGCGCCGGCGCGCCCCACGGCCTTCACTGTGTCCGGCATATCCATGCCGTGCATCTTGAAGGAGCGCAGCAGAATGGCGTCCGGGTGCTGAATCTCCGAGGCGATTTCATATTTATCGCGTGGTAAACGCTCCAGACCGGCAGCGGAAATATTGTTCAAAGTGAGAATTTTATACATGTGATCCTCTGGACAAAGTTACTTTAACCATTGCGGCGTTCGAATTCGCGCATGAATTCGACCAAGGTGTCCACGCCCTGTTCCGGCATGGCGTTATAGATGCTGGCGCGCATGCCGCCAACGGAACGATGGCCTTGCAGTGCGACCAGCCCGGCCTGCTTGGCCTCGCTGAGAAATGTGGTGTCGAGCTTGGGATCGGCGAGCGTGAAGGGCACATTCATCCATGAGCGGGAATTCGCATCGACAGGGTTGCGGTAAAACTGGGAGTTATCGATTGCAGCATAGAGCTTATCGGCCTTACGCTTATTGCGCACGCCCACGCCGACCAACCCACCCTGCCGTTTAATCCAGTCGAATACCAGCCCGGCGATATACCAGCTATAGGTCGCCGGCGTGTTGTACATGGAGGCATTATCGGCGTGAATCTTGTAATCGAACATGCGCGGCGTACCGGGCAAGGTTTGCTCGATCAGATCATCGCGCACGATCACTACGGTCAACCCGGCGGGGCCGATATTCTTTTGCGCACCGGCATAAATGACACCAAATTTGGAGACATCGACAGGCCGCGAGAGGATGGTCGAGGACATATCGGCCACCAATGGCACAGCGCCGGTCTCCGGCACATAGTGGAATTCCACCCCACCGATGGTTTCGTTGGGTGTGTAGTGGACGAAGGCGGCTGCCTTATCCAATGTCAATTCAGCCTGCGTCGGAACCTTGGCAAACGCACTCGCCTCTGAATCACCCGCGATATTAACCGTGCAAAAACGGCGCGCCTCGGCGATGGCCTTTTGCGACCACTCGCCGGTATTGATGTAATCGGCTTGCTGTTTGCCGCGCAGCAGATTCATCGGTACCATGGCAAACTGGCTGGTCGCCCCGCCCTGCAGAAACAGGGTCTTGTAATTGGCGGGGATGGCCATGATCTCGCGCAGATCAGCCTCGGCCTGGGCAGCGATAGCCATAAACTCTTTGCCGCGATGGCTCATCTCCATCACCGACATCCCGGACGTGCCCCACTCCAGCATTTCTTCTTTTGCCCACTGTAAAACCGCTTCAGGGAGAACGGCCGGACCGGCACCGAAATTAAATACACGCGACATGAGAACCCTCTTTATATTTATATAATAAGCTATTAAAATTTATAATTAATTTTACAGTTCTTCGGCATCATCGGCTACCTCTGGCGCTAGGTCAGACTCCTGATCCTGCACCGCCGTATCCAGCGCCGCATCGTCGGCATCCGCCAGGCATTCGATCCCGATGAGCTTCTCGTCTTCGCTCAGGCTAATCAGTTTCACGCCCTGCGTATTGCGCCCCGTGACGGACACCTCATTCACACGCGTACGCACCAGCGTACCAGCGTTCGTAATCAGCATAATCTCATCATCATCGTTGACGAGCACCGCGCCGACGACCTGGCCATTGCGTGCGCTGGTCTGTATCGAGATTACGCCCTGCCCGCCGCGGCCGTGTGTTGGGTAATCGTCGATGGCGGTGCGCTTGCCGAAACCATTTTCCGTAGCGGTCAATACGGTTCCCTCATCGGCGATGATGAGGGAAATGATGCGCTGTCCCTGTCCCAGACGAATACCGCGCACCCCGCAGGCGGTGCGGCCCATGGTGCGCACCGCCGGTTCGGGAAAGCGCACCACCTTACCCGCGCTGGTAAACAGCATAATATCCTGGCTGCCATTGGTGATGGCCACGCCCACCAATTGATCGTCCGCTCGCAGGGCGAGGGCGATAATGCCATTGCTGCGTGGACGCGAAAAGTCGACGAGCGGTGTCTTCTTCACGGTGCCACGGGCGGTGGCCATAAATACAAACTTGTCGGCCTCGAACTCGTGGACTGGCAGGATGGCATTGATACGTTCGCCCTCTTCCAACGGCAATAGATTAATGATTGGCTTGCCGCGTGCGATGCGGCTGGCCTGGGGTAGCTCATAAACCTTCATCCAGTACACCTTGCCGCGACTGGAGAAACACAGAATGGTGTCGTGCGAACTTGCGACAAATAATTTATCGACAAAGTCTTCATCCTTGACGCTGGTCACGGCCTTGCCCTTGCCGCCGCGCTTCTGTGCGCGGTAATGCGACACCGGTTGCGATTTCGCGTAGCCCGCATGGGACAGGGTAACCACCAT
>JAYSPZ010000178.1:0-5129 GCA_043721815.1 Gammaproteobacteria bacterium
ACCCATGGTTATTTTTTACTTTTCGACTTTGCCGCGATGCGCATGCGCAAGGCATTTAATTTAATAAAACCAGCGGCATCGGCTTGATTATAGGCCCCGGCATCATCCTCGAAGGTCGCAATACTCTCATCGAATAAACTATCGCTGTCGGATTTACGGCCCACAAGAATCACATTGCCTTTGTATAATTTCATACGCACCGTGCCATTCACATTCGCTTGCGAGGCATCGATCATCTGCTGTAATAATTTACGCTCAGGACTCCACCAATAACCATTATAAATAAGACTGGCATAGCGCGGCATCAGTTCATCTTTAAGATGCGCAACTTCCCGGTCGAGCGTGATGGATTCGATGGCGCGATGGGCCTTGAGCATGATGGTGCCGCCGGGTGTTTCATAGCAGCCACGGGATTTCATGCCGACGTAGCGGTTCTCCACAATATCCAGTCTGCCGATACCATTCTCACCACCGATACGGTTTAGCGTTTCGATAACTGTGGCGGGACTCATGGGCGTGTCGTTCACGGCGATGATGTCGCCCTTGCTATAGGTGAGTTCGATATAGGTCGCCTGGTCTGGTGCCCGTTCGGGCGCAACCGACCAGCGCCACATCGTCTCTTCCGGCTCCGACCAAGGGTCTTCAAGAATGCCGCCTTCGTAGGAGATGTGCAGTAGATTGGCATCCATCGAATAAGGCGATTTGACGCCGCGCTTCATCTCGACCGGTATTCGATGTTTCTCGGCGTAGGTCAGCAGCTTTTCGCGCGAGGTTAAATCCCACTCGCGCCACGGCGCGATCACATGAACATCGGGCTTCAAGGCGTAATATCCCAGTTCAAAGCGCACCTGATCGTTACCCTTTCCGGTGGCACCGTGCGACACGGCATCCGCGCCGGTCTCATTGGCAATCTCGATCTGGCGCTTGGCAATCAGCGGGCGGGCTATCGAAGTGCCGAGCAGATATTCGCCCTCGTAAATGGCATTAGCGCGAAACATCGGGAATACGAAATCGCGTGCGAATTCCTCGCGCAGATCGTCGATATAGATTTCCTTTACACCGGCGGCCTTGGCCTTGGCGCGCGCCGACTCTATTTCATCACGCTGCCCTATATCGGCGGTGAAGGTGACCACTTCGCAGTGATATTCATCCTGTAGCCATTTAAGAATGACTGAGGTATCCAGGCCGCCGGAATAGGCGAGTACGACTTTATTGATGTTAGACATGGTTGGCTCTTTAAATAAATTAGCTTTAATCCCCTCACCCTAGCCCTCTCCCCTAAAGGGGAGAGGGTTGGGGTGAGGGGTGCTGGCACAAAGCAGTTACAATCACATCCAGAACATTCACTGTATTCTTCAGCACTTCATCATTCCAAAATCTAATAACCCTAAAACCCTGGCTTTGTAAATATAAAGTGCGCTGCGCGTCCCTTTCAAAATATTCAACATGCTGCCCACCGTCGATCTCCACAACAAGCTGTCGCTCCAAACAAATAAAATCGACTATGTAAGAACCTATTTCATATTGACGTTTAAACTTACAATTTACCAAGCCGCGATTTCTAACATGATGCCAGATTCTTTTTTCGGCTTCAGTTTGATTGCCGCGTAAAATTTTGGCGAATCGTTTTATTTTATTAGCACCTTATCCATTACCCACCTTCTGGCTGCGCCGCAGACGTGCCAGCAAGCGCCGCGCCATTTCTCCGAACATTTCGGTTTGGGTCGGATGAGGATGGATGGCCTCGGCCACCTGCTGCAAGCTCATGTTACCGGACACCATCATCACGGCCTCGCCGATTAGGGTGTCGGCATGGTCGGCCAGAAAATGCACGCCCACGATGCGCTGGGTTTTTTTATCGGCGACGAGTTTTATGAAGCCCAATGTCTCGTTAACTATCATGGCCTTGGCATCGATGCTCATGGGCATCTTCATCTCCGCTGCATCGATGCCTTTGGCCTTGGCCTGATCGGCGGACAGCCCAACGAACGCCGCCTGCGGGCGTGTGAAAATAACACCGCAATCTTTATCCTGATCGTATTTTAAACCATCGCCGAGTATGGCCGAGGCGGCCACGCGGCCTTGCTGGGCGGCAGTGTGCGCCAGCATCAGGCCACCGACGACATCGCCCACTGCGTAGATGTGCGCAATGTTCGTGCGGCAGCTTGCATCAACCTTGATAGCAGATTTTTCCACCATCACGCCAGCGGCTTCTAGTTTGAGTGGATTCAGCACCGGACGTTTACCGGTCGCCATGAGCACATAATCGCATTCAAGTTTTTGCGACTTGCCCTCTACGGTTTCGAACTGCACGCTCATCTTGCCCGGCTTACCCTTGATTTCTGTGACCTTCGCCGAGATATGTACGCTCAGGCGTGGATCGTCATTCATGATGGTGGCCAGATTTTTAGCCACCTCCGGCTCGACCTCGGCCAGCAGACGATCCTGCGCCTCTAACAACGTAACCTCGGTGCCGAAATCCTGGAACATCTGCGCCATCTCTACACCGATGGCCCCGCCCCCGATTACCGCGAGTTTTTTGGGAATGCCGGTCAGACCCCATACCGTATCCGAGGTCAGCACGCCGCCATTTTCCAGAGCCTGCTGTGCGCCGGGAATGGGCGGTATAAAGGGCGGCGCGCCGGTGGCGATAATCGCGCAGCCGAATGTCAGATGTTCACCCTTGGAATTATCACCCTGCGGCTGCCGCCGGTGCGGGTCGGTCGTATTTTCGGAGGTATCGACAAACAGGCGGTGCTCGCTCTCGAACCAGGCAAAGCCCTGGATCAGTTTGATCTTGACCCCGATGTCGGTCTTGCGAGCCATCTCGCTGCGCGTTTCCAGAATGGCGCGTCGGGTTTTTTCGAGCTTGGCAAAATTCAATCTGGCAGAGGTTGTGCCTTCCACGCCGAGGTGTTCGTCGTGGCTACGGTTGCGCAACAAATCGGCTGCCGCGCGCCAGGCCTTGGAGGGGATGCAGCCGCGCCACAGACATTCGCCGCCGGGCATTGGAGAATCATTAATCATGGCGACTTTGATACCGTGTTCGGCCAGGGCACGTGCGCAATCTTCGCCGCCCGGACCGCCGCCGATGACGACTACATCATAGTCCCAATTACCTTCGGGTATTACCGGCCCAAGTTGACCCATCCAGTCCTCCGGGTGTTCGATGTGCTGCTTTAGCGTGTTGAGATACTGCGCCACCTCGGCACCGCTGACCACGCGATGATCGGCGGTAATGGTAAGCGGCATGCCGCGCTCGTTGGTCGTGGCGATGGCGAGGATCGCGGCCGTGCCCGGCGTAGGAATCGCATCGAAATAACTGACACCCAGCATACCCATATTGGAGATCATGAAGGTGGGATTGGCATATTCTTCCGGCTTCAAACGGCGCACGCGCGCGCGTTTAACTAAATCATCCCAATCGTGAGCCAACTCTTCCAGACTGCGCGATTCACAATGTCGCAAAATAGGTACGACCAAGCCCCCGCCTTCCGCCGATACGGCCATGCCGATGTCCACCACATCGCGCTCGACCAGCTTATCGACGGGCTGATAGGCCCAGTTCATGGTCGGATGCGTTTGCATGGCAAGTGCGGTGGCCTTGGCGATGGCCACGGTCAACGACACACCTTGATGTTTGGCCACCTTAATCAAGGCCTCGGGCCGAACATTCACGGTAACGCGAAACGTGGGCATGGTCAGCGATGCGGTCATGGAGTGACTGACTGCGCGCTCCATCGCCGTCATGGCGCGGCCATGACCGGGCACCTGTATCTCGGGCATGATGTGCGCTGGAATTTGTTGCGCAACCTCGCTAGGCCGCTCAATGGGTTGGGCATGGCGTACATCGTCGGCAGTAATCACGCCCTGCGGACCGCTGCCCTTAAGTGTGTTCAAATTGATGTGGAGTTCGGCAGCCAGCTTGCGCGAATACGGCGTGGCCTGTTTATTGTCGGGGCGCGCGGCGGGTTCAGTCTCTGAATACGGCGAAGGAGGTTTATGGCCTGGAGCAGGATGGGCCGCAGCAAGTTGATGACGCTTGGCCTGTTGTGACGGTGTGGCATCAGCGGGGCTGGTGGCGGTTGCAACATTTGCGGACGTGACCGCGACACCCTGCTTCACCTGCTCCGGTTTATCGACCAGATAGGCCAGCGCGCCGCCAACGGGAATCACGCTATCCACAGCCGCGAGCGGACCGGATAAATAGCCTTCGCGAAACACCTCGACATCCATGATCGCTTTGTCGGTCTCGACCGTGGCGACAATATCGCCACGCGTAATCTTGTCGCCGATGTTCTTTTCCCAACTCACCACAACGCCTTCCGTCATGGTATCGGAGAGTTGCGGCATTTTAATACTGTAAGGTTCGGCCATAAATACTCTACCAAGTAGAACAGCTAGGATTAAATGAGAGCCGCTAACCGGATTCGTCATTCCCGCGCGGATGACGGCGCATTTTTTAACCCCTCACCCCAACCCTCTCCCCCAAGGGGGCGAGGGAGTTATTGCCAGATGCCTCTAAACATTTACTTCCCGAACATTTGCAGCACCGCCGCAATCACCTTCTTCGCATCCGGTATCGCCGCCTTTTCCAGAGTATGGTTAAAAGGAATCGGCGTATTCACCGCCGAGACACGCACCGGCTGTGCATCGAGTTCAAAGAAACATTCTTCGTTGATGATCGCCATTACCTCGGAACCGACGCCGACCGGTGCCTCGGCCTCTTCCACAATCACTGCCTTGTGCGTCTTGCTCACCGAAGCCTTGATGCCGACGCGGTCAAGTGGGCTTAGCGCGTAAAGATCGACGACCTCGGCCTCGATGCCGTGTTCTTTAGAGAGAATATCCGCCGCCTGCAAACACCAGTGCACCGAAATATTGTAGCCGAACAAGGTCACATCCCGGCCCGCGCGCGCGATCTCGGAGCCTTCCAGCGGATGAAAATATTCGCCGTCCGGCACCTCGCCCTTCATGTTGTACATCAGCTCGTGTTCGTTGATGAACACCGGGTCGTTACAGCGCACGGCCGATTTCAATAAACCATACGCCTGACGCGGATTGGACGGCGTCACTACGCGCAGTCCGCAGATGCCCATGAACACCTTTTCCATGCGCCCGGAATGCTG
>JAYSPZ010000179.1:0-2899 GCA_043721815.1 Gammaproteobacteria bacterium
TCCACCGTATCGATATCCGAGTGCAGATAGCGCACCTTCACGCCATGTTCTGCTAAGTACTCCGTTAAGTCTTCGGCCATGCGCTTGGTCAAGGTGGTAACCAGCACACGCTCGTCGAGCTTGACGTGTTTATGGATCTCAGAGAGCAGATCATCCACCTGGGTGCTGGCAGGACGTACCTCGATCTGTGGATCGACCAGGCCGGTGGGCCGTACCACCTGCTCTACAACCGCACCGGAGTGCGCATATTCGTAAGGGCCGGGTGTGGCCGAGACATAGATTGTTTGCGGTGCCTGGCGTTCGAATTCGTCGAAACGCAGAGGGCGATTATCCAGCGCCACGGGCAGGCGAAAACCATACTCGACCAGGGTTTCCTTGCGTGAGCGATCACCTTTGTACATGGCACCGATCTGCGGAACGGTGACGTGACTTTCATCGAGTATCAGTAAGGCATTGGGCGGCAGGTAATCGAACAGGGTAGGGGGCGGCTCGCCGGGTTTGCGCTGCGATAAATAACGCGAATAATTTTCAATGCCCGAGCAGTAACCTAATTCCAGAATCATCTCGATGTCAAAGCGCGTGCGCTGTTCGAGGCGCTGCGCCTCGACAAGCTTGTTCTGCGCATAAAATTGTTCGAGGCGCTCACGCAGATCGACCTTCATTTGATCGACGGCATTGAGCAAGGTCTGGCGCGGCGTAACGTAGTGGCTCTTTGGGTAAAGCGTCAGGCGCGGCACGCGGCGCAACACTTCGCCGGTGAGCGGGTCGAAATAGGCGAGCGATTCGATCTCGTCGTCGAACAATTCGATGCGCACGGCCTCGCGATCCGATTCGGCCGGATGCACATCGATTACCTCGCCGCGTACGCGATAGGTGGCACGGCTCAATTCAATATCATTGCGCGTGTATTGCATCTCGGCGAGTCGGCGCAAGATATGGCGCTGATCGATGCGTTCCCCGCGCTTTATGTGCAGCACCATGCCAAGATACGACTGCGGGTCGCCCAGGCCGTAAATGGCCGAGACCGTGGCAACGATAATGGAATCTTCGCGTTCGAGCAGGGCCTTGGTTGCGGATAGACGCATCTGCTCGATGCGATCGTTGATCGACGAATCTTTCTCGATGTAGGTGTCCGAGGAGGGAACGTAGGCCTCGGGTTGATAGTAATCGTAGTAGGAAACGAAATATTCAACGGCATTATTCGGAAAGAACTCGCGCATCTCTGCGTATAATTGCGCGGCGAGCGTCTTGTTTGGGGCCATAATCATGGCCGGACGCTGCACGGCCTGGATGACATTGGCGATAGTGAAGGTCTTGCCCGAGCCGGTTACGCCGAGCAGGGTCTGTCCGGCCTCGCCCTGTTGCAAGCCATCGACGAGCTGTGCAATCGCCTCGGGCTGGTCACCGGCGGGCTGAAAGCTGGAATTTATTGCAAATGGGATCATAGGGATTCTGATAAGCGCGTGATTCAAGTATATTACGGCGGCAGTGAAACGGCGTGAGATACAAGGTAAAAGCTGGAATCTTACTGCCTTCTTCGTGTTGCTGGATTAACTTGTATCTTTGCTCTGATTTTTAGGGGGATTTGAAGCTTGGACGTTGAATTGTCAAAACGAGTTCAAAATATCAAGCCATCACCCACGCTGATGGTTACTGCGCGGGCAGCAGCACTCAAGGCAGCCGGTAGGGACATTATTGGTCTGGGTGCGGGCGAACCGGACTTTGATACCCCTGAGCATATCAAGCAGGCGGCCATTCAGGCCATCCGTGCGGGCTTTACCAAGTATACCGCAGTCGATGGTACGGCTGAATTGAAACACGCCGTCATCAATAAATTCGCGCGTGATAATGGCCTGAGCTACGCGCCTCATCAGATTCTGGTTTCGGTCGGCGGCAAGCAGAGTTTTTATAATCTGGCCCAGGCCTTACTCAATCCCGGCGATGAAGTCATTATCCCCGCGCCGTATTGGGTTTCCTATCCCGATATGGTGCTGCTGGCCGAAGGCGTGCCGGTGATCGTGTGGGCCGGCATCGAACAAGGCTTTAAGATGACCCCCGCGCAGCTCGAAGCCGCCATCACGGCGAAGACGCGCCTGCTGGTGCTAAACGCACCGTCGAATCCTACCGGCGTAATGTACACGCATGCTGAACTTGCCGCATTGGGCGAAGTGCTGCGTCGCCATCCGCAGGTCATGATCGTCAGCGATGATATTTACGAGCACATCATCCTTTGCGATGAGCCGTTTTGTAACATACTCAACGCCTGCCCGGATTTATACGACCGCACCATCGTCATTAACGGTGTCTCGAAAAGTTATTCGATGACCGGATGGCGCATCGGTTATGCGGGCGGCCCTCCGAAACTGATCGCCGCGATGAAGAATATTCAGTCGCAAAGCACCTCGAACCCCGCGTCCATCTCTCAAGTCGCGGCGCAGGAGGCGCTGGAAGGCGACCAATCCTTTATGCGGGCTTGGGTGAAAGAATTTAAGGAGCGCCATGATCTGGTGTTGGCGGAGTTGCACAACATCAAGGGCATCCAATGCCTGCCATCACAGGGCGCGTTTTATTCCTTTCCAAAAATGCAGGATATTATCGATGGCCTGGCCGACGTTAGTAACGACGTAGAACTGGCCGAGTACATTCTTACCAATATCGGTGTTGCGCTGGTGCCTGGCTCCGCCTTTGGCGCACCGGGCTATATGCGCCTGTCGTTTGCTACCAGCATGGAGAATCTGCGCGAGGCGTTGCGGCGGATGAAGAAATTGTTGAATCCGGCATAATCAAAGGTAGCCCGGATAGGGTGGAACGAAATCCGGGAGATTAATTCCCGGATGCGCTACGCTTCATCCAGGCTACGTTATTGTCTCGGGCTACCCCCCGCTGCGCGTGATTGAAT
>JAYSPZ010000180.1:0-11997 GCA_043721815.1 Gammaproteobacteria bacterium
CCGGGCCCTGGTCAACCATCCGCCCCTGCTGCTCGCCGATGAACCGACGGGCAGCCTGGATACCGCGACCTCCGCGGAGATCATGGCCCTGCTCCGGGAGCTCAACGAGGACGGACAAACCATCGTCATGGTGACGCACAACATGGAAAACCAGGCCTTCTTCGACCGCACCCTGATCCTGCGGGATGGCCTGCACGCATCCTTGGAGCATTGAGGTTCTGACGGACCCGGGCAGGAGGTTGAAGGCGCGGGATGAGCCCCTGGGGGGTGTAGCTGTCGCGGAACACCCAGTGGGTTCGGTCCTTCGAATTGAAAGAGAAGACATTTCATATTGATTAAATCATTTACAGAGTTGATTGTTAAATCATATTGTATATATTTAAATGATTAAAGTTAAAATGATGGCGTAAAAAATGCTCCCTCTCGTTCGAAGGCTCTCCGTCATAGAAAGAGACACGATGAAAACGAGCGTTATCGAAGTGCACGCCATGCTGTCGGTACTGAGCCTGGACGAAGTGGAAAAGCGGATTGGTGAGGTGCCGGGGGTCGCAAGCGTGACCGTGAATTTCGCTGCGGGAAGCGCCACGGTGCGCTACGACGAAACCCGGCTTGAGGTCGCCGATATCAAGTCGGCCGTGCGCCAAAGCGGGCATAATCCCGCCCCTCCCACCGCCGCTTCGGTGGGCGACGATCACCACGGCCACGCGGCAACGGACGCGCCGTCTGCACCCCCCCCTCCCGCTGCGCCGAAACCCGCCGCGGACGCGCCGGACACCGCCCCCGCAGCTCCCGCAGGCAAGGGCCATGAGGGTCACGGAGCGCCGGGTGCGCAGCCCGCCATGATGGCGGACATGGCCCATGAGATGGGTCATGACGGCAAGGATCTGCCGGCAATGGTCCGCGACATGCGCAACCGTTTTTGGATTTGCTTGGCCTTCACCGTGCCGATCTTTGTCTACGCGCCGATGGGAGGTTTCTTCAAGCCACCGGCGCCGCCATTCGGGCTGGAACTCAACCTGTGGCTGTTCTTCTTCGCAAGCGCCGCGATTCTCTATCCGAGCTGGCCGTTTTTCGTCTCCGCCTGGCGCGCGCTCAAGAAGGGTGTCCTGGGCATGGCGGCGCTGATCGTGTTGAGCGTCGGTACCGGGTACCTGTTCAGCGTTGGCAGTACCTTCTTCTTTAAAGAGGGTGGGCAGTTCTTCGAAGCGGCCTCCGTCCTGCTGGTTTTCATCCTGCTCGGCCACTGGCTGGAAATGCGTGCCCGTGCCGGTGCGTCGGCGGCTATTACAGCACTGATGGATCTCGCCCCGGCGCAGGCCTCTGTTGTCCGCAACGGTGCAGAGGTTGAGGTTCCGACTGCGGAAGTGTTGGCGGGCGAGATTGTCGTGATCCGGCCGGGCAATAAAATTCCCGTCGACGGCACGGTGGAGTCCGGCGAATCGCTAGTCGACGAGTCCATGCTCACCGGCGAGTCGATGCCGGTGCAGAAGGGACCGGGCGCCACAGTGATCGGTGCGACCATCAACAAAAGCGGCAGCTTTCGCTACAAGGCGACGAAGGTCGGGGCCGACACGGCGCTCGCGCAGATCGTGAAACTGGTGCAGGAGGCGCAGAACTCAAAAGCCCCGGCGCAACTGCTGGCGGACAAGGCCGCGCAATGGCTGGTGATTGCCGCGATCGTCATTGGTCTTGCGACCTTTGCGATATGGTTCTGGGTGATCGGTGAGCCGCTGCTGTTCGCGGTGACGCTGACCATCACGGTCTTCGTAATCGCCTGCCCGGATGCATTGGGACTGGCCACGCCCATGGCGGTGATGGTGGGAACGGGCCTGGGCGCGATGAACGGCATTCTATTCAAGAACGCCTCGGCGCTTGAAGATGCCACCAAGCTCAACGTCATCATCTTCGACAAGACCGGCACGCTCACCGTCGGCCAGCCGGAGGTGGTGGATATGGTGCTGGCCGATGGCGTGACGGAGGACGTGCTGCTATCTGCTGCTGCCGCCGTCGAGCAAGGCTCCGACCATCCACTGGCGCAAGCCATCTTGCGCCGTGCGACGAACCTTACCGTTACGGCGCCAACCGGATTCGAAAGCCTCGACGGCATGGGCGCGCGCGCCGAGACCGCTGACGGAACCGTGTTCCTCGGCAACCGGCTGCTGATGGATACGCAAAAGTTGGTACTCGGTCCACTGGAGGCTGAAGCCGCTCGCTTGCAGGGCGACGGCCGCACCGTGGTTCATGTGGCTCAGGCTGGTCGCGTGATTGGCCTCATCGCCATCGCCGATGCGATCAGGCCCACCTCCAAGGCGGCGGTGGCCAAGTTGCGCGAACGCGGCATCGAAGTGGTGATGCTGACCGGCGATAACGCGGCCACCGCCAAGCGCATCGGTGCCGATCTCGGCATCGACAGCGTGCTGGCCGACGTGCTGCCGGGTCAGAAGGCCGAGAAGGTGAAGGAGTTGCAGGCGACGGGGAAGCGGGTCGGAATGGTGGGCGATGGCGTCAACGACGCGCCCGCACTCACCCAGGC
Organism: Gammaproteobacteria bacterium; assembly: GCA_043721815.1. Taxonomy (GTDB): domain Bacteria; phylum Pseudomonadota; class Gammaproteobacteria; order SURF-13; family SURF-13; genus JBDSTW01. The sequence goes on from JAYSPZ010000180.1 coordinate 2,534, forward strand.
GAACGTGGGATTTGCCATCGGCGCCGGCACCGACGTCGCGATGGAAAGCGCCGACGTGGTGTTGATGAAGAGCGACCCGTATGACATCGTCGCCGCGATCGAACTGTCGCGCGCCACGTTGCGCAAGATGCACCAGAACCTGTGGTGGGCCGTGGGCTACAACGTGATCGCCTTCCCGCTCGCGGCGGGTGTCCTGTACCCATTCGTACTGAGTCCTGAGGTCGCGGCGCTGTCCATGTCCGGCAGTACCCTGATCGTTGCGATTAATGCGCTGATGCTGAAGCGCACCAAGTTGGTCGGCATCAAGAGTGCGCGACCACAAAATGCACCGGCAGCCGACGCACCGGTTTCTGCGGGAGCATCGTTATGAGCGATCCGGTGTCTTAGTTAAACCGACGATGAACGAACTCAAAACCAAGAAAACTACTACTCCAATCGCGAATGACTGGGGTTCACGCAGCCACGTTCATACGCTCTTGCTGATGGCGGTGACCGTCGTAGGAATTTATTTCAGTTACCGGTTGGCCGCGCCATTCTTTCCTGCGCTCGCCTGGGCCTTGGCGCTGGCAGTCTTGTTCGCTCCACTCCATCGGTGGCTTGAGTCGAAAGTAAAATACCCCAACTTGGCCGCCACGATCTGCGTACTGGTGGTCGCTGTGATCGTGGTTGTGCCGGCGACGTTCGTGGCGGAGCGGATAATTGGCGAAGCCGCCAGAAGCGCGGAAACCATCAAGACAATGGTCGAGTCTGGAGAATGGCGCCGTGCCCTCGAGGCCCACCCGCGCATTGCGCCTGTCGGCGACTGGATCGAGCAGCAGTTCGATCTGCCGGGAATGGTCAACACCGCTATCTCATGGCTGACTAGCACCGCCGCTTCTTTCGTCCGGGGATCCGTACTGCAGTTGATTGGCATTGTCCTGACCTTTTACATACTTTTCTATTTCCTGCGCGACCGAGGCGGGGCACTCGAGTCGCTTCGGTCCCTATCGCCACTCTCGGAGGCGGACATGAACCGACTGTTTGACAATGTCAGTGATACCGTTCATGCGACCCTCTACGGTACGCTTGCCGTCGCCGTTGTGCAGGGTACCCTGGGCGGATTGATGTTTTGGTGGCTGGGCTTGGCGGCGCCATTGCTCTGGGGAATTGTAATGGGGCTGCTTGCCGTGGTGCCGGTGCTGGGCGCTTTTATCATCTGGATTCCTGCGGCCATCTTTCTGGTTCTGGAAGGTAGCTGGGAGAAAGCCCTGCTGCTCACCCTTTGGGGCGGGATCGTGGTCGGCGGAATCGACAACTTACTGTATCCGATGTTGGTTGGAAGGCGGTTGAAAATGCACACCGTCATCGCGTTTATTTCTATCGTTGGCGGGCTGATCATTTTCGGTCCGTCCGGCCTGATCCTCGGTCCCGTGATATTCACAATCACCAGGTTACTTCTGGATATCTGGAGCAGTCAGAATAGGCCGAACAAGCAAAAGACAAGGCTGGATAAAGCCAACCTACCTATGAAGTGATGTCCAGATTGTCCGGATGCTGCCATCACTACGCAGAAAGGATGCACCCGTGCTATCGAAATAAGCGCATGTTATTAGCCGACTTCACGCAGACCAAGGATCGACCAGCTTCAACATGGCCTTGAGCGTTCTGGGTTACGACCATGACCTGGATGGGCTGGTCATCTGCGTGTTGAACGATGCGCGATATCCATAGCACCCCATTCAACACGGGCAAGAAAAACAATCTCTCTGAGTAAACATGAATAGTGGCGTAACGGTATCGTCTTGGCGGCGATGTTGTTCAGGTGTTTCAAAATGATTGATTGATCACAGAGGAGGTTATATGTCGATATCTGTACAGGAGTTGGAAAAGACGGTGGCGGAGTTGACAGCGCCCGGCAAGGGAATTCTTGCCGCTGATGAGAGTGCGGGCACCATCGAGAAACGCTTCAAGGCGGTAAACGTAGCGAGCACCGAGGAAGCCCGGCGCGATTACCGGGAGTTGTTATTTTCCACGCCCGGACTGGGCGATTTTATCAGCGGCGTCATCCTGTTCGAGGAAACCCTCAAGCAGAAAAGCGTGGCAGGCGTACCGCTGCCGCAGTTGCTGACAGCGCAAGGCATCGTGCCCGGCATCAAGGTGGATAAGGGAACGATGCCGTTGCCCGGTTTTCCCGGGGAGAAAGTGACGCAGGGTCTGGACGGTCTGGCGCAGCGGCTGAGCGAGTATAAGCAACTGGGCGCACGCTTTGCCAAGTGGCGCGCAGTGATTGCCATCGGCGCGGACATCCCGACGCCGCAGGCGATTGCAGCCAATGCGCATGCCTTGGCGCGTTACGCAGCCATCTGCCAGGAACAGGGCCTGGTGCCGATCGTCGAGCCCGAGGTATTGATGGACGGCGACCACACGCTCGTGACTTCCGCTCGCGTCACCGAAGAGGTGCTACACGCAGTGTTTCACGCGCTGCACCAGCAACGCGTCGCGCTTGAGTGCATGCTCTTGAAACCTAGCATGGTCGTGCCGGGCGGCGCATGTCCCAAGCAAGTCACGCCGCAACAAGTGGCGCAGGCCACCTTGACCTGCCTGCGGCGCACGGTGCCGGCAGCGATGCCCGGAATCAATTTCCTCTCCGGCGGGCAGAGTGAGGCAGCGGCCACGGCCAATCTCAACGCCATGAATACCGACGCAGAAAGGCAGCCGTGGGTCTTGAGCTTCTCCTACGGGCGCGCCCTACAGGCACCCGTGCTTAAGGCATGGCGCGGCGAGGCGGCGAACAGGATGATCGCGCAGCAAGCGCTGCACCAGCGTGCGCGCCTGAATAGCGCTGCGCGCCTCGGCAAATACACAGCCGCGATGGAGAACGAATGAAAGTAAGCCCTAGCAGACAGTGAGCGAAGCTAAGGAAGAGTGGCGCAACGAGGGGAACCCTAACGGATGCATTTGCAGATTCAGTTCAGAACACACGTGAAGGAGAAACGATGAGCAACAAGCCCCTGCCAGCAAGTTGGCATAGGGTCTTCTACCCACGGCGGACGTAGAGGGATTCGATTCCCTGACCGAGCTTGCCTCGGATATACGCTGGTCGTTGAATCATGCTGCCGACCAAGTGTGGCGGCAGCTGGATCCTGCGCTGCGGGAACTCACGCATGACCCTTGGGGTGTCCTGCAGACGGTTTCACGGGATCAGATCGAGCGCGTGTCAGCCCCTGCGTTATGGAGCGGGAAGTTGGGTGGGAAATGCCTGAAAGCGCATGCGCGCAGTGCCGTTATCGAGTGCGCTTTTCGCCAGTGTGGCGGCAGTTTCGAGTGAATCTGCCTTCCGAATATGCCGCAGGATGGCAGCGGCGGCGAGTACCAGGCTGTCGCGCATCGGCCCGCTTGCACCGCTTAACGCCTCCCGACCAGCCTGGGCTGCGGCATGGGCTATTCGATCATGATCGAATACCTCATTATCCAATGCGTCCGGCAGCGCGGTGTTACGCAGCTCCGATTCTATACCGGCCTCGCGCGGTGCCAGCTTGGCCGCTATATCCAGGCCACCGTCCTGGTAACCAACCTGCTTGCTCGGCGCATTGAGTGGCGGAACGATTCCGCCCTCGATGCCGCGCACGACCAGTGCCGAGGCATAGCCGGCATGACGCGCAAGCAGTGGAAGCAACGGCTCGTACGCGGTATGGACGTAGCCCACCACCAAATGATTTTTGCCGCGCGTGCGCAGCGGGCCACAGAATTTTTCCAGGGTCGCAAGACAGGGTCGCTTGACGATCAAGCGGCGTAGTTCGGTGAGTGCATGCAGGGACGGATGAAAGCGGCGCTGATCCACATAGGCCCAACCGATGTCGGGATTGCTCAGGCAGGTAGCCGCGTCCTGGGGCGTAAGGTCTACATCGACTTCGGCGGCGAATAAAATCTGGTGATGCGTCAGGCCGAATTTAGGACCGAGTTGTCGGCACCCGTGTGATACGGCAGAAACTCCACAGGCCGCGAGCAGGGCGGGAAGAAAAGGCCCGGCCGGCAAATGGCGCAGAAATCCATCGTAAGGATCGGCGATGTCGACCAATTCAGCGACATCCGCGATAGCAGGATGCGTGCAGGCGCGCAGGGCCTCCAGAATACCGAGATTCTCCTCGTCCGATTCACGCTTCATACGCAGGGCGATGAGAAAAACGGCCGCCTGCACCGGATCGGCCGCGCCCCGGAGAATCAGTTCCATGCCGTCATGGGCCTCGGTGCGCGTTAGATCCTTGCTCATCTTCGGGCCGGTGGCGATCTTTTTGATGTATGAACTCAGGCTGCTTACGGTCACGGTCTTTCCTGCTGGGCGCATCGCTGGGGTAGGGGTTTTTGTTGTGGACGTATATCATACACCGCATGATTATCCGCGTAGCAACAGGACATAATGCCAGAACAGCAAGCCGCGCTTTGCCTTAGCAATGGGTTTAGATGTTGAACACTGAACCGATGATAGAGGTCAGCATCACCGAACAGCGCCTGTGGCTGCGCGTAGCGGGCAAGTTGGTATTCGATGCCGCCGTAAGCACCGCGCGCAACGGACCGGGGGAGTCGGCGGGCAGCGAGTGCACACCGCGCGGCCGGCATTATATTCGCGCAAAAATAGGCGCGGGCTGTGTACCAAATATCGTGTTCGTGGGGCGGCGTCCTACAGGAGAGATCTACACGCCGTCCCTGCGTGAAACCTTTCCGGCGCGCGACTGGATACTCACGCGCATCCTCTGGCTAAGCGGCCTGGAGCCCGGCAAGAACCGCCTGGGCAAGGTCGACACGATGCGCCGCTATATTTATATTCACGGCTGCCCGGACGAAGACGTGATGGGTATCTCCAGTTCGCACGGCTGCATAAAGATGCGTAATAGCGATGTTATCGGATTATTCAACCGTGTGAGGGTAGGTACACGCGTCCTTATCTCATCTTAAGGACGCGAGCTTAATGACTACGATGATTAACAAGGAAGACCCATGTCTTTAGGCCCGGTGATGATGGACCTGGCGGGGCCGGAGCTGTCGGCGGCGGAGCGCGACATGCTGCGTCATCCGCTGGTCGGGGCGGTGATTTTATTCAGCCGTAATTACGTTTCTCCGGAGCAGATCGAGGCCCTGGTCAAGGAGATACATGAATTACGCGAGCCGCGCCTGCTGGTGGCGGTGGATCACGAAGGCGGACGCGTGCAGCGTTTTCGCGACGGGTTCAGCCACCTGCCAGCGGTGCGGCCATTAGGCACGCTTTACGATAGCAGCCGTCAACTCGCCAAGCGTCTGGCCGAGACCTGCGGCTGGTTGATGGCGAGCGAGCTGCGCGCCGTGGGCATTGATTTTAGTTTTGCCCCGGTGCTGGACGTGGATCGCGGCATCAGTCGGGTGATCGGCGATCGCGCATTTCACACCAATCCGCAGGCGCTCACCGACCTCGCGCATTCCTACATGATAGGCATGAAGCACGCGGGCATGGCCGCCACCGGCAAGCACTTTCCCGGCCACGGCGGTGTCGAGGCGGATTCGCACACCGCCATTCCGATTGATGAGCGGCGCTATGAGGATATTTATGCGGAAGACGTTTTACCCTTCGAGCGCATGATCCATTATGGTCTGGCCGCAATCATGCCCGCGCACGTCATTTATTCTCAGGTCGATCCGAACCCGGCGGGCTTCTCGCCGTTTTGGATGCGCGAGGTCCTACGCGGCAGGCTGGAATTCCAGGGTGCCATCTTCAGCGACGACCTGAGCATGGAAGGGGCCAGCGTGGCGGGCAATTTTGTCGAGCGCGCCCAGGCCGCATTGCACGCGGGCTGCGATATGGTGCTGGTGTGCAATAACCCCGAGGCAGCCGTGCAGGTGCTGGACGGACTCGGGTCTTATAACGATCCGGCTGCCTACATGCGTCTGGTGCGCATGCGCGGACGCGGCCACATCAGTCGTAGCGATCTGCAACGCGACCCGGCATGGACGCAGGCGATTCACGCAGTCAACACCCTGATTCCGGGTGCCGCTGGCACTGAGAATTTAACCCTTCTATAATCCCGGCTCACCTCCAAGAATAATTACCTCATGTCTATCACCGCGCAGCAGGCCCTTGACGTGTTCAAGCAGGCGCAACAGCTTTATTCACAAGCTCAAGTCGAGGCGGCACTCACGCGTATGGCCGCAGCAATCTCCGCACAGTTGAGCGAGAGTAATCCCCTGGTGCTGTGTGTGATGACGGGGGCCGTAATACCCGCCGGGCAGTTGCTTACCCAACTGGATTTTCCCTTGCAACTCGACTACATCCATGCGACGCGCTACCGTGGGCAGACACAAGGCGGCGAGCTGCACTGGCTGGTGAAGCCTGTCTGCTCTCTGCAAGGGCGTGTGGTGCTAATCGTCGACGATATCCTCGACGAGGGCTTTACCCTGGCGGCGATTATCGATTACTGTCGGGTGGCGGGCGCACGCTCGGTTTACACTGCCGTGCTGGTCGACAAGATACATGATCGCAAGCAGGGTATGCACGCCGATTTTGTCGGCCTGGAAGTGGAAGACCGTTATGTATTCGGTTACGGTATGGACTACAAGAGCTATCTGCGTAATGCCGCCGGTATTTACGCAGTAACACCGGGGAGTGAATAAGCGGCATGACAGAATTGGCAATTATCGGCGGCACCGGGCTGCGCTCGTTAAAGACGCTGGAAATTACGCACCGGGAGATGGTGCACACGCCCTACGGCGAACCCTCCGGCCCGCTCACGCACGGCATCTTGTACGGCAAGAAGGTGGTATTCCTGGCGCGTCATGGTTACGGCCATTCCATTCCCCCGCACGAGATAAATTATCGCGCCAATCTGTGGGCGCTTAAGCAGATCGGTGTGAGCAACGTGATCGCCGTGGCCGCTGTCGGCGGTATTCGTGCGGATCTCGTGCCGGGGCGTTTAGCCATTCCCGATCAGATTATCGATTACACATGGTCGCGCGCGCATACCTTTGTTGAGGTCGGTCAAACGCCGGTCACTCATATCGACTTTACCTATCCCTACAGTATTAGTTTGCGCGATATTCTCATCCAAGCCTGCAAGCTCTCCACCGTGGATGCGAGTTTTGATGCCACCTACGGGGCAACCCAGGGGCCGCGCCTCGAAACGGCCGCCGAGATCGAACGCATGGAGCGCGATGGCTGCGACATCGTCGGCATGACCGGCATGCCCGAGGCCGTGCTGGCGCGGGAGATCGGGCTGGAATACGCGACCTGTGCAGTGGTGGCCAACCGGGCGGCGGGCAAGGGCGCGGGCGGCATCTCCATGCAGGAGATCGATCGCTGTCTCAAGGAGGGCATGACCAGGGTGCGTGAATTGCTGGAACACGTCATGCCCATAGCTTGATAGCCCGCATTGCTAAAATGACCAAGCATTTTTCTTTCAAGGCGAGCTATGGCCGTTAAAAATGTGCTGCGCATGGGCGATCCGCTGCTGCTGCAAAAGGCGCAGCGCGTCACGGAATTCAATACGCCGGCGCTGGATGCGCTCATCGCGGATATGTTCGACACCATGGCCGATCACGATGGTGCAGGGCTTGCCGCGCCGCAAATCGGCGTGAGTCAGAGCGTGGTCATCTTCGGTGTCGAGAGCAACCCGCGTTATCCCCATGTCGAGCCAGTACCCACGACTATTCTTATTAATCCCGAGCTTAAAATCCTCGGCGAGGAAACGGACGAGATGTGGGAGGGATGCTTGAGTGTGCCGGGCCTGCGCGGCCTGGTTTCACGCTACATGCATATCCACTACGCGGGTTTCGATCAGCACGGGGTGCGTTTTGAGCGCGAGGCACTTGGCTTTCATGCCCGCGTCGTGCAGCACGAATGCGACCACCTCGACGGGATTCTTTATCCACGCCGTATTACAGATCTGCGCCTGTTCGGCTTCGAGCAGGAATTGGCTGATGCGGCCGGATTGCAAGCCTAAGATAGAAAGCTTAAGGAACATCTGACTTAGTCAGATGTTCCTGTGGCACAGGGATGTGCCGCCATTTTCAACGGCCGTTGAAAATGAAGGAGAGTGAAAAATCACATTTTTCACTTCCGTGCTCTGAGAAGTCCGGGATGGACTTATTCAGAGCTTCATTAGGCGGCAAGTTTATCCAGCAGTTGCTCCAGCATTTCCAGACGCGCTTCTGCGTCCGGCAGGCCCATCATCAGCCGCAACTTGTTTTGTCCGTCGAGTTTGTACAGCTTGGGCTGCGTCTGAATAAGCTTGATGATCTTTAGCGGATCGACATTCGGCTGAGAGCCGAAGCTGATCCGCCCCCCGGCCATCCCCGCATCGATCTTGCTGATGCCGAGTTGCACGGCTTTAAGCTTCAGCTCGGTGATATTGAAGAGCAGCTTGGCCGCAACGGGCAGCAGGCCGAAGCGGTCGATCATCTCCACCTGCAATTCGCGTAACTCATCCGCGTTCTGCGCGCTGGCGATACGCTTGTACATAATCAGGCGCGCGTGCACGTCGGGCAGATAATCCGCCGGTATCAAGGCCGGGGCGTGCAGATCGATCTCCACGCTGCGCTCGGGCGGCGCTTCAAGGTCGGGCTGACGGCCTTCCTGCAACGCCTTCACGGCGCGCTCCAGTAATTCCGTATAAAGCGTATAGCCGATCTCCTGAATCTGGCCGCTCTGCTCCTCGCCGAGCAACTCGCCCGCCCCGCGTATCTCCAGATCGTGCGAGGCGAGCGTGAAGCCCGCGCCCAGGTCTTCAATCGATTCGATGGCCTCCAGGCGTTTAAGGGCATCGGCGCTGATCGTCTTGCGCGAAGGAATAATGAGATAGGCATAGGCCCGGTGATGCGAGCGTCCCACGCGACCGCGCAACTGGTACAACTGCGCCAGACCGAGCTTGTCGGCGCGATTAATAATAATGGTGTTGGCGCTGGGCACGTCGATGCCGGTCTCGATGATGGTGCTGCACACCAGGATATTAAAGCGCTGATGGTAGAAGTCGAGCATCACCTGTTCGAGTTCGCGCTCGCGCATCTGGCCGTGCGCCACGCGCACGCTCGCCTCCGGCACGAGGGCCTCTATTTCGTCGGCCATTCTGTCGATGGTCTCGACCTCATTGTGCAGAAAATAAACCTGTCCTCCGCGCTTGATCTCGCGCAGGCAGGACTCGTACACCAGCGGTTTATTCCACTCGCGTACGAAGGTCTTGATGGCGAGCCGCCGCGAGGGCGGCGTGGCGATGATGGACAGATCACGCATCCCCGATAGCGACATACTCAGGGTGCGCGGGATCGGCGTGGCGGTCAGGGTCAGCACATCCACCTCGGCGCGCAACTGCTTGAAGCGCTCTTTTTGCCGCACGCCGAAGCGGTGTTCTTCATCAATAATAACAAGCCCTAAGCGCTTAAACTTAATGCCATCCTGTATGAGCTTATGCGTGCCGATAATGATGTCCACCGTACCGTCTTCGATGCCCGCTATGACACCCTCCTGT
>JAYSPZ010000181.1:0-2976 GCA_043721815.1 Gammaproteobacteria bacterium
GACTTTTCGAGATTGATGATGTGGATTTTGCTGCGGGCCCCGAAGATGTACGGTGCCATCTTGGGATTCCAGTACCGGGTCTGGTGGCCGAAATGCACACCGGCCTCCAGCATTTCACGCATGGAAACGTTTGCCATTGTATACTCCAAAGTTAGGGTTGAGTCCTCCATACGCCCCTTGTATCGACCTGCGTTGGCCTAAAGGCCGGTGCGCAGGCACCCCGATACAGTTGACGGCGTATGTGTGTATTTACCTGATGCACGGTCTGTATTACCGTGCCAGGAGCGCGTTTTATACCACAAATCAGCACCTCACGACAATCGCCGCGCAGACCGGCCTTAGCCGGAAAAACCGATATTGGAGCCGTTAGAACGTATGAGTGTGAGCATCAAAACCGCTGCCGAGATTGCTAAAATGCGCATCGCCGGGCAATTAGCCGCCGATGTGCTGCACATGATCCGCCCGTATGTGCAACCCGGGGTGACGACCGAGGAACTCGATCGCCTGTGCCACGACTACATCGTCAACGTGCAGCAGGCGATCCCTGCGCCGCTCAATTACCGGGGTTTCCCGAAGTCTATCTGCACCTCGGTGAATCACCAGGTCTGCCACGGTATTCCCGGCGATCGGGTACTCAAGGAAGGCGACATCGTCAATATCGACATCACCGTCATTAAAGACGAATTCCACGGCGATACCAGTAAGATGTTCTTTGTCGGGGAGCCTTCGGTGATTGCCCGGCGCGTCGCACGCGTCAGCCACGAATGTTTGCGTCTGGGCATAGCGATGGTCAGGCCCGGCGCGCGCCTGGGCGACATCGGCCACGCGATCCAGAAGCACGCCGAGGCCGGTAACTGCTCGGTGGTACGCGAATACTGCGGGCACGGCATCGGGCGCGTCTTCCATGAAGATCCACAGGTGCTGCATTACGGCGACCCGGGCACCGGTTTGGCCCTGGAGGCCGGCATGACCTTTACCATTGAACCGATGATTAACGCCGGTAAGCGCCACGTCAAACTGCTGCCGGATGAATGGACGGTGGTAACCAAGGATCACAGCCTGTCCGCACAATGGGAACACACCGTGCTGGTCACCGACACGGGCTTTGAGGTACTCACCCAGCGGCCCGGCGACGATATTTAATGTTGGTAGTCTTACCTACTGGCTTGTGAGTAAACCCTTCGATCACGAAGCATTCCCGATGGGCCTTCGCCCCGAGGGCGATACACTCGCCGCCTACCGCAAGGCCTTGCAGGATGCCGATCAGGCGTTGCGCCGACATTTTGAGAACGGCACGCCGGTATCTGAACTGGTCCATGGACGCGCCAGGCTGATCGACGAATTGCTGGTACACGTCTGGCAGCGGATTTGGCCTGACTCCTGCCCTGATGCTGCACTTATCGCCATCGGCGGCTACGGACGTGGCGAGCTTCATCCCGCCTCCGATATTGACCTGTTTATTTTGCTGGCCGACACAAAGTCCGCTGCACCCACCTCTGCAACAGACCCACAAAGTGTCTTGCAGCAAGCTATCGAACAGTTCATCGCCTTGTTATGGGACATCGGTCTGGAGGTTGGGCATAGCGTGCGCAGCATCGCGGAATGCGCACACGAGGCCGCGCAAGACATCACTATCGCCACCAGCCTCATGGAGGCGCGCCTGCTGGCCGGGCCGACCGATTTATTCCTCACCATGCTTACGCATATCGGACCACAGAGCATCTGGCCCTCACGCGAATTTTTTGAGGCCAAGTGCCGCGAGCAACTACAGCGCCACCATAAATATAACGATACGGCTTACAACCTCGAACCCAATGTCAAGGAAGGCCCCGGCGGCCTGCGTGACATTCAGATGATCGGCTGGGTTGCGAAGCGTCATTTCGGGGCAACGACTCTGCACGACCTGGTCACGCACGAGTTTCTCACCGAGCCGGAGTACGACACGCTCATCGAGGGACAGAATTTTCTCTGGCAGATTCGTTTCGCGCTGCACCTTCTGACCGCGCGACGCGAAGACCGCCTGCTCTTTGACCATCAGCGCACATTGGCAACGCAATTCGGTTACCAAGATGACGGTCATCACCTGGCGGTAGAGCAATTCATGAAGCGTTACTACCGCACCATCATGGAGCTAAGCCGACTGAACGAAATGCTGCTCCAGCTCTTTCAAGAGGCCTTGCTTTACGCCGATCAAGCGCAGCAAACCGTGCGGATCAACAAGCGCTTTCAGGTGCGCAATCAACTTATCGAGGCCGTGCACGACGATATATTCAAACGCTACCCCTTCGCCCTGCTGGAAATCTTCCTGTTGCTCGCAGAGCATACGGAGATAAAGGGCGTGCGCGCCGCGACGATACGCCTCATTCGCGATCATCGTTATCTAATCGACGATAAATTTCGCGCCGACCTGCGCTGCCGCACTTTATTTATGGAGTTGCTACGTCAACCCGGCGGCGTTACGCACGAACTGCGGCGCATGAACAACTACGGCGTGCTGGCCGCCTACCTGCCGGTGTTCGGCACTATCGTCGGGCAGATGCAGCACGACCTGTTTCATGTCTATACCGTCGATCAGCACACCTTGTTTCTGGTGCGCAATCTGCGTCGTTTCGCGCTGCCCGAATTTGCCCACGAATTTCCCCTGTGTAGTGAGGTCTTTCAACGTCTGCCCAAGGCGGAGATCCTCTATCTGGCCGGCTTATTTCACGACATCGCCAAGGGTCGCGGCGGCGACCACTCCGAACTCGGCGCTGCGGATGCCTACGACTTTTGCCTGCACCATGGCCTTAGCCAATACGATACGCGACTGGTGAGTTGGCTGGTCAAAAGTCACCTGATATTCTCGTCTTCGGCACAACGCCAGGATATCAGTGACCCGGAATTCATCACTGCCTTCGCCGCGCAGATGCGCGATGAGATTCACCTCAATTATCTGTATCTGCTCACCGTAGCCGACATCCGCGCAACCAATCCCAC
>JAYSPZ010000182.1:0-7568 GCA_043721815.1 Gammaproteobacteria bacterium
TGGTAATCAGGATCAGCAGCGAATGCGCGGTCGGTTCTTCGAGGGTTTTCAACAAACTATTTGCCGCAGCACCGTTCATTTGTTCGGCCGGTGCGATAGTCACGAGCTTGTAGCCGACGTATTGGCTTTTCAGCACCAGATGCGTATTCATCGCGCGAATCTGATCCACGACGATAGCCTTGCCCTCCTCGCCCGGACGCACTTGCAGGTAATCCGGGTGCGTACCGGCCTGATACAGCAAACAGGAGCGGCATCGCGTACACGCCTGTCCATCCGCCTGCGGCTGTAGGCATAACAGGGCTTGGGTCAGGCTCGCAACAAAGCGGTTTTTCCCCAGACCGCGCAGGCCGCTCAGTAGCAGTGCATGCGGCAGCTTGCCATCCTGCGCACGCCGGATAAGGGCCTGCCACGGCTCGACGTGCCAAGGCAATATTCCGGTTGGTATGGTATCGGCTGTTTCCATTCAGTGCGGACTCACGTCAGTGCGGACTCACGCTAAAAATTTATCCAAGACCTGCTTGATCTGATCCTGCACGGCCGACTGTACCTGTGTGGCATCGATGATGCGATAACGTTTGGCATGACGGTGCGCCTGTTGCAGATAAGCCTCGCGCACCCGCTCGAAAAAGGCTAACTGCTCGCTTTCGAATCGATCCGGCGTGCTGCGCCGACCGGCGCGTTGCAGACCCACGATTACAGGCACATCCAGCAGCAAGGTCAGATCCGGGCGCAGTTCGCCTTGCAACCAATCTTCCAGGATGGCGATGCGCTGCGCCGAAATGCCGCGCCCGCCCCCCTGATAGGCATAGCTTGCGTCCGTGAAGCGGTCCGATAGCACCCATTTGCCCGCCGTCAAGGCCGGGGAAATTACCTGTTTTAGATGCTCGGCGCGCGCGGCGAACATGAGCAAAGTTTCGGTATCCGCCGCCATGCCCTCCTGCCGATGTGCGAGCAGCATGGCGCGTAGTTCCTCGCCCAATCCTGTGCCGCCCGGCTCGCGGGTTACGACCAGGTCGATGCCCCGGGCTTCAAGATAGCGGGTAATAAAAGCGATGCTCGTGGTCTTGCCCGCCCCTTCGATGCCCTCAACAGTAATGAAGCGCGCCGTCATTTTGCCCTGGTTTTAAGCGGTGCGTTGGCCCCGTGTTCGGAGGCTTTGTTCGCCGGAAGCGTGCGCCCTTTCAGTTGATAGTTGAGCACGGCCTTATTATGCGCTTCGAGGCTACCCGAAAATTCGTGGCTACCATCGCCGCGCGACACGAAGAATAATGCATTGCCTGGCTCCGGATGCAATGCGGCATGAATCGAGGCCGCGCCCGGTAGCGCAATCGGGGTTGGCGGCAGGCCGGTGTGTAGATATGTATTATAAGGTGTATCGGCTGTAAGGTCAGCGCGCCTGATGTTGCCGTCGTAGGACTTGCCTAAACCGTAAATCACCGTGGGATCGGTTTGCAGCCGCATGGCCTTTTGCAGGCGTCGCGTGAATACCCCGGCGATGGTCCCGCGCTCGCTCGCCAGGCCGGTCTCCTTTTCCACGATGGAGGCCAGGATGAGCGCCTCATACGGAGTAGTCAGGGGCAATCCGGCATCGCGCGTCTCCCATTCGGTCTGTAAATGCCGATCCATGGCACGATAGGCCCGCTGCAGAAAATCGACATCGCTAAGGCCCTTGGTAAAGTGATACGTGTCGGGGAAGAAACGTCCCTCGGGATGTTCGCCCGGTCGGCCTATGCGGACCATAATCTGCGCGTCATTAAGGCCGCGCAGGGTATGGGTCAACTCCTCGCTGCGATGGATGGCCTCCAGGCATTGTCTGAAGGTCCAGCCCTCTACTATTTTCAGCGCGTGCTCCACGACTTGGCCCGCGACGATCTGGTCGAGCAGTTGTTGCGGGGTAATACCGGGGACAAATTGATATTCACCTGCCTTGATCTGCTGCGCCTTGCCCTGCCATCGGCCGACTGCCGCAAGATAGGCCCAATGCTTGATAACGCCGCGTTTGCTGAATTCCTGCCCAATATCTTTCAAGCCCATGCCGGGTCTGATCTCATAGCGCATTCCATCGATGCCCAGCGTCAGCGGTGTAGCGATGAAATGCCGATACTCGATCACCGCCCAGGCTGCCGTCAAGGTAGTACCGATCACGAGCAGGCTGAGCACTCTGAGAAATTTTTTTAGCATGGTTCGGATAATTCGTTAAGACGCAGGACAAGGGCTTGCGTAACCGGCCCCAGCGGGATATGAGTTCCCGCCAATTCGCGCACCGGCCACAAGCCGATCAGGCTATTGCACAAAAAGATTTCCTGCGCAGCCATGATGTCTTTAAGCCCGGGCTGGGTTATTTCGGTGGTCAAGCCCATTTCAGCCGCCATCTCTAAAATCAGTCCACGCATGATGCCAGCCACGCCGCATTGTGACAAATCCGGGGTCTGTAACACGCCGCCGCGCACCACAAAGATATTGCTCATGGTGCCTTCGATGATCGTCCCTGCACTATCCAGCATAAGCCCTTCTGGAATGGTGGGGTCGTCCCATTCATTGCGTGCCATGACTTGCTCCAGGCGATTCAAATGCTTGAGTCCGGCCAGTACGGGGTTGCTGCCCAGGCGCGTTGCACACAGGCGCACGGCCACGCCCTGCTGTTTAAAATTGTCCGGGTAATCCGGCCAGGGCTGCAAGGCAATGATCCGAGTCGTCTTTTCTGAATCTCGACAGCGATAGCCGCGCGCACCGCTACCGCGCGTCACGATAATCTTGAGCACGGCCCGTTCCGCACCTTGGCAGACGGCGTGCGCCTCTTTCCGTAAATTTGTTAAATCAGGCGGGGTTATGCCCAAGCGCAGGCAACCCAGGCTCAGGCGCTGCATATGTCTGTCCCAAAGCTGCGGGGTACCGGCGCGTACCGCCAGGGTTTCGAACAGGCCATCACCGTAAAGCAGGCCGCGATCCTCGATGTTGATTTGGTCGCTCTGCCGGCCGTCGATCAGGGTTATATTCATTATTTTACTCAAGCGCCAGAATCACGCCGCGCGCCTTGGCGCGGGTCTCGGCAAGTTCGCGCAACCGATCGGAATCGGCCACGATGCCGGCACCGGCGCGCAGCGATATATGCAGATCATTTTTAGTCAGGGTACGGATCAGGATATTAAAGTCCATGCTGCCGTCACGATTGATGTAACCCATAGAGCCGGTGTAGGCACCGCGCGGCGTTTGTTCCAGCTCGGCAATAATCTCCATGCAGCGCACCTTGGGGCAGCCGGTGATCGTGCCCCCCGGAAACACGGCACGCAACACCTGTCCCGGTGTGATCGAGGTGCGTAACCGTCCACGGATATTCGAGACGATGTGGTGTACATGCGTGTAACTCTCTATCGCCATGAGCTCATTCACCGTAACACTGCCCGGCTCACAGACGCGCCCCAGGTCGTTGCGTTCGAGGTCGATGAGCATAATATGCTCGGCGCGCTCCTTCGGATGTGCGAGCAGCGCTTGCGTATCCGAGAGATCATCGGCATGCGTGTCGTTGCGCGGGTGTGTGCCTGCAATGGGGCGGGTTTCAATTATGCCGTTGCGCACGCTGACCAGGCGTTCGGGCGAAGAGCTGATGATGGCCGCATTACCATGACACGCCAGCCCGGCAAACGGGGCCGGATTTTGCTCTCGCAGGCGTGCGTAGATTTGCGCGGCATCGACACCCTCACGCAGGTGCCCCTGCCAGGCGCGCGACAGATTTACCTGGAAGACATCGCCCTCTTTAATATAGTTCAGTATGCGCTGCACGCCGTCCAGAAAGCGCTGCGGAGGCTCTTCTGCCAAGCCGCCGCTCAATACTGATCCACGTTCAAATCGATGTTTATTCAGCGCCTTCAGGTCGGCCCTCATGGCATCGAGATGTCCGGCGCGATCCGGCTCGGCGATCAGAAATAATTTTCCGGAGTCATGATCCTTGATGAAGGCCGCCGGGATGCGTGTGGCAAAGGCGGTCGGTAAATTATTCCGTGCACCGGGGTGGCGGGCTTGCTGTGGCTCCAGGCGAGGTTCGATTTGCGCCGCGAGTTCGTAGCCGAGATAAACGAACCAGCCGCCTTGAAATGGAAGATGCGTCTGCACATCCTCCGGCACACGATTTTGCGCCCACCAGGCATCGAAGCCGGCCAGGAAGTCCGATCCGGCCAGCTCCAGCCCGGCCCCCTGCAAGATATTAAGCTCGTCTAGCTCAAGGGTTTGTTCGGGAAACGCGAATAAAATATCGTAGTGCGCCGACGGGCTGCCGTGGCTGACGCTCTCCAGTAAATAGGGATAACGATCGGGAGCGGCGCGATGCAGATCCAGCAGGTCGCATGTGACAGCGACCTCCAGGCACTCAATCATGGACATGCGCTTGAAAAAGAAGCCTGTTCGGGCTAGTGGTCAAGCCGTTAGCGCAACTTACTGAACACCAGGCTTCCGTTGGTGCCGCCAAACCCAAACGAATTGGACAAGGCGACATCAATGGTCATTTCACGGGCCGTGTGGGGAACGGTGTCGAGGTCGCAATCCGGGTCGGGCGTGAATTGATTGATGGTCGGCGGTGCCACTTGATCGCGAATCGCCAGCACACAGAATATCGCCTCCACGCCCCCCGCCGCGCCGAGCATGTGCCCGGTCATGGACTTGGTGGAGCTGATCGCCACCTTGCGGGCATAGTCACCGAAGGCGGATTTGACCGCCAGTATCTCGGCCTTGTCGCCGGCCGGCGTGGAGGTGCCGTGGGCATTGATATAGTCGACATCGCCAGGGTCGATGGCCGCATTACGCAGCGCATTTTCCATACAGCGCCGTGCGCCCTCCCCGTCGGCAAGCGGCAGGGTGATATGGTAGGCATCGCCGCTCATGCCCGATCCGATCAGTTCGGCGTAAATATTGGCACCGCGCCGCTTGGCATGCTCGTATTCTTCCAGTACCACCACACCCGCCCCATCACTAAGCACAAAGCCGTCCCGGTCCAAATCCCAAGGCCTGCTTGCAGTTTGAGGGTCATCATTACGCGTGGACAGCGCGCGCGCCGCAGCGAAGCCGCCCAGGCCGGTGGGTGAGCTCGACATCTCCGCACCGCCCGCGATCATTACATCGGCATCGCCGTACTCGATCATACGGCTGGCCGTGGCGATATTGTGCGTGGCGGTAGAGCAGGCGGTGACGATGGCGATATTGGGGCCGCGCAGGCCGTACATAATGGAGAGATTGCCGGAGATCATATTGATGATGTTGCTCGGCACATAAAACGGCGAGATCTTGCGCGGGCCGCCCTGCAAAAAGGCATCGTGCCCCTTCTCGATGCCCGTGACCCCACCGATGCCTGAGCCGATGGCCACGCCGATGCGATCGGCATTTGTTTCATCGACGCTCAGGCCGGAATCCTCGAAGGCCTGTTTGCCGGCGGCGATTCCGTAATGGATAAAGGGATCCATTTTTTTAATATCCTTGGTCGGGATGTAATGGCTGGCATCGAAATTCCAAACACTGCCGCCGAAGCGCGTGGTGAACTCGGCGGTATCGAAGTGCGTAATCGGGCCGATGCCGCTTTTACCCGCGAGGATGTTGCGCCAGGATTCCTGCACAGTGAGGCCCACAGGCGATACCATGCCCAGCCCGGTGATGACAACGCGTCTTTTTTCCGCCACGGCCTTTTCCTAACAAGGTGCAAAAAATAAAGGCCGCGCCAGTTGATCGTGGGCGGCCTTTTTACGGTGAACAGGTTTGTGTTTGGGTGATACTTATCCTTGGTGGGTATTGATGTAGTCGATTGCCTCTTGCACGGTCGTTATTTTTTCGGCGGATTCATCGGGGATCTCGCATTCAAATTCCTCTTCCAGAGCCATTACCAGCTCCACAGTGTCCAGTGAGTCCGCGCCAAGATCATCCACGAAAGAAGATTCATTGCCCACCTCTTCCTCTTTGACTCCAAGCTGCTCAACAACGATTTTCTTGACGCGTTCTTCGACATTGCTCATGACCAATACATCCTCCCTGCTTTAGTAAACAAATTTATGCGGATATTTTATGGGAAAGTTCCGGGTGAAGCCAGAATTAAAGATTATAGCCCAAGTAAATCCGCTAAAGACTGCGCGCTTGTATAGCGTGTTGCTTATGACATGAACATGCCGCCGTTCACATGCAAGGTCTCGCCGGTGATATAAGAGGCCGCAGGCGAGGCCAGAAAGGCCACTGCCGCAGCCACCTCTTCCATCCGGCCCAGACGATTCAGCGGTATCTTCTCCAATAGCGCCGCACGGTGTGGTTCGCTCAGCGCACGCGTCATATCGGTATCGATAAACCCGGGTGCAACCGCGTTGACGGTGATGCCGCGCGTACCGACCTCACGCGCCAGCGCCTTGGTAAATCCGATGATACCGGCCTTTGCCGCAGCGTAATTGGTCTGTCCGGCATTGCCCATAACGCCCACGACGGAACTGATGCTGATAATACGCCCCCGGCGCGCCTGCATCATACCTCTTACGCAGGCTTTAGTTAAGCGATACACCGAGCTGAGGTTGGTTTCGATAATCTCGTTCCATTCCTCATCCTTCATGCGCATCAACAGGTTATCGCGTGTAACGCCGGCATTATTGACTAAAATGGTCGGCATCCCAAAGGTCTTTTCGATGGCCTGTAAGGCGGCATTGATCGCTGCCTGATCGTTCACATTCAACACATAACCGCAACCTTTAATATTTTGTTTTTTCAATGCTTTATTAATCACATCTACACCATTTTCTGAGGTAGAAGTACCGGCGACCGTAGCCCCCAGCCGCCCAAGCTCCAAGGCGATGGCCATGCCTATACCCCGGCTTGCCCCGGTCACCAGGGCAATCTCATCTTTCAGCAGCATAGTGTAATTCCTTATTCGCGTGATTGTTCCCAAGCTTGTCCAAGGCCTGCTCCAAGCCGGCCTGATTACCCAAGGGGTAGCTTTCAAGGCGCGTGTCGATGCGCTTATTCAAGCCGCACAGCACCTTCCCTGGGCCGCATTCGAGCAGTGTTGTCACACCCTTATCGGCCAAGGCACGGATTACGCCTGACCAACGCACCGGGCTATAAAGCTGGCGCACGAGGGCATCGCGTATAGCCTCGGATTCAGTACAGACGGCCACATCGACGTTATTAATCACCGTAATGGCGGGTGGTCTAAACGGCGTTTTATTTAAGTGCTCGGCAAAACGCAGCGCCGCAGGCTGCATCAGCACACAATGCGAGGGGACGCTGACCGGCAGCATGATAGCGCGTTTGGCCCCTGCCGCTTTGGCTAGTTCTACCGCGCGTGCAACTGCGGGTGCATGGCCTGAAATTACGACTTGTCCGGGTGAATTGAAATTGGCTGCGGCCACGACCTCGTCTTCGGCGGCGAGACGACAGACCTCAACCACCTGCTCATCATCCAGGCCCAGCAGCGCGGCCATCGCCCCGGCAGCGGCGGGAACCGCTTCCTGCATGGTGCGTCCGCGCAATGCCACAAGGCGGATAGCATCACTAAAGTCCAGTGCGTCGGCGCAGACCAGGGCGGTGTACTCACCCAGGCTGTGACCTGC
>JAYSPZ010000183.1:0-3724 GCA_043721815.1 Gammaproteobacteria bacterium
CTGGATCACCCGCCGCATGCCGTGATTACCGTTGCCGGCACGAACGGCAAGGGTTCCAGCGTAGCCTTGTTGGAGGCCATCCTGCACGGTGCTGGTTACCGCGTCGGGGCGTACACCTCGCCGCACTTGCTGCGGTATAACGAGCGTGTGCGACTGGCGTGCGAGGAGCTTGGCGATGCCGAGCTGTGCGCCTCGTTCGAACGCATCAACCAGGCACGCGGCGACATCTCGCTGACTTATTTTGAATTCGGCACGCTGGCGGCCTTCGACATTTTCCAGCGGGCACAAATCGATATCGCCATTCTCGAGGTTGGGATGGGCGGCAGGCTCGACACGGTGAATCTGCTCGATGCCGACGTAGCCCTGGTGACTACCATCGGCATCGACCATGTGGAGTGGTTGGGGCCGGATCGTGAGAGTATCGGCAGGGAAAAGGCCGGCATCTTTCGCCGTGATCGCCCGGCAATCTGCGGCGATCCGGATCCGCCGCAAAGTTTAATTACTCACGCTGAGGCCGTAGCGGCACCGCTTTATCGAGTGGCACACGACTTCGGTTATCGGCTCGATTCGGACACCTGGTCATGGTGGGGTGGGGTTGGCCAGAGTCGGGAACAATATGACGAGTTACCGTACCCCAAGCTGCGCGGTGCCTTCCAGATACAAAATGCCGCAGCGGTATTGATGGTGCTGGAGCAAATCAGGCAATCCTTTCCGGTCAGTCGCGCGGATATTTGCCACGGACTCACAACAGTGAACTTGCCCGGCCGTTTCCAGGTCATATCGGGAGCAGTAACGCGGATCTTCGATGTGGCGCATAATCCGCACGGTGCGCAGGCTCTGGCTGCGGCCTTGCACGCCCATCCTTGTCAGGGCCGCACGCTGGCCGTTTTTGGTATGCTGGCCGACAAGGATATTTCCGGCGTGTTGCGTATGATGCAAGACAGCGTGGATGTTTGGTACATGGCCGGACTGGCGGTACCGCGCGGGGCAACGGGCGGCTCACTGGCGCACCAGCTACTGGCGCTGCAAGCTACCGCCCGCGTACGGGTTCATACGGCCGTGAACGAGGCCTACGCGCAGGCCTTGGCAGAGGCACAAGACCGTGATCGCATCATCGTCTTCGGCTCTTTTCATACCGTGGCTGCGGTCTTGCAAGAGGCTGTGTGATTTCTGTAACGCCGGGCCAGCACGGCTTAGCCGGATAGCAATTATCAAACAAAGAGGTTCGGATGAACGATAACAAATTGAAGCAACGCCTGATCGGCGCATTGGTACTGATAATTCTGGTCGTGATCTTCGTGCCCATGTTGTTGGATGAGCCGCGCGAAACCAGCATCAAGGTGACCAATATTCCCGCGCAGCCCGAGGAGTTCAGTTCCAAGATCACACCGCTCGACGAGCCGCTGCCTATACCGCAAGCGCCGCCGAATAACAGCCCCGCAGTTGTCGCCGAGAGTACCCCGATCAATATATCCTCGGAACCTGCTGCCTCGGTTGCCGCTACGCAGATCCTCGGGGCCGGTGCCCTGATCCCCCCCGATCAGCCGCCTGAACAACCGAAAGATTCCGCAGTCGATATCGTGAAGGATATGACGAAGGGTGCCAACGACCGCTTGACCGTTAACGCCTGGGTGGTGCAGCTAGGCAGTTTTTCCAAGGAGGAAAATGCCCTCAAGCTACGCGACCAATTGCGCACCAAGGGTTACACG
Organism: Gammaproteobacteria bacterium; assembly: GCA_043721815.1. Taxonomy (GTDB): domain Bacteria; phylum Pseudomonadota; class Gammaproteobacteria; order SURF-13; family SURF-13; genus JBDSTW01. The sequence goes on from JAYSPZ010000183.1 coordinate 1,710, forward strand.
ACCTTTGTCGAGTCGGTAGATGCCCAGGGCACAAAGGCCTTTCGCGTGCGCGTCGGGCCGGAGCTGGATCGGGCGCGGGCAGAGGCTATCCGCGAGAAGTTGGAGAAGGAGTTGAAAATCAGGGGCATCGTCGGCCGCTATCCGTCTTAAACTGCTTTCCCACCCACGGTGCAGGGCGCGCCTCTTGTTCTGTTTGCAGCGTCAAAATGTTAGAATACGCCCTCTTTAGATTGCATGACCATGATTGGCATTTTGACCAGAGTCGCAAATTGAATAGAGTGCCGCTGTTTTGTTCAGGGGCTTCTGCGATGCAAGGAAACGCACCGCCATTTTTCAGCATACCTGTGTTTGAAAATGAAGCAGGGAAACCGCCAATTTTGTTTTTCCGCGCCGAAAAATCCGGGTATGAGTTGGATAGAGTTTTCATCAGCCTAAGGCCATAAACCGTATGATATGGGTGGATTATGTCATCATCGGAATTATCGCCCTCTCGGGGCTTATCGGTCTGCTGCGTGGCTTGGTGCGCGAGGCACTTTCCCTAATCGCATGGATCGTTGCCATTTGGGTCGCACTGACCTTTACCCACGAAGTCGCGGCGCTGCTCGTGGAGCGGATTTCGGTGCCGTCCGTGCGCCTCATGGCGGCATTTGCGGCGCTGTTTATTACCACCTTGATCCTGGCCGCTATAATCAATTATCTGATCGCAAAACTCGTTGATAAAACGGGCCTGAGCGGCACCGACCATATGCTCGGCGTATTTTTCGGCATCGCCCGTGGCGTGGTGCTGGTGGCAATAATTGTGTTGCTGGCCGGGGCAACGCCGTTGCCCAAAGACCCTTGGTGGCGGCAATCGGTGTTGATTGAAGATTTTCAGAATATAGCCGTATGGCTGCGTGATTTTCTGCCTACGGATATAGCCCGTAAATTTAACTACGAGATGGAAAAAAACTTGCCCGCGCCTCAGCAAGTAACTCCCGCTTTATAGCCTTCCATGAGGACATTCAGATGTGTGGAATAATCGGTATAGTCGGCAAGACCCCGGTGAACCAGGCGATTTACGATGGTCTCACCGTGCTCCAGCATCGCGGCCAGGATGCCGCCGGGATTATTACCAGCCATAATGGAAAATTGTTCATGCGCAAGGAGAATGGTCTGGTGCGCGATGTATTTCACACCCGCCATATGCGCAACCTGCCAGGTAATATGGGCATCGGCCATGTACGCTATCCGACCGCAGGGTGCTCCTCGTCGGCCGAGGCGCAGCCGCTCTATGTAAATTCCCCGTTCGGCGTGAGCCTGGCGCACAACGGTAATCTGACCAACGCCGAAGAACTGAAGCAGGAAGTATTTCGCGCAGAATTGCGCCATATCAATACCGATTCCGATTCGGAAGTATTGCTCAATGTATTTGCGCAAGAGTTGCAACACATCGGCAAGTTGCGCATCGATGCGAACGACATCTTTACGGCTATAAAAGGCGTGCATCAACGCTGTCGTGGCAGCTATGCCGCCGTCGCCATGATTACCGGTTACGGCATCGTCGGGTTTCGTGATCCTTACGGTATCCGCCCTTTGGTATTCGGCAAGCGGGAAACGGACCTCGGCACCGAATACATGATCGCCTCGGAAAGCGTCGCTATGAATGTGCTCGGGTTTCAACTGGTGCGTGATATTGCGCCGGGCGAGGCCGTATTCATCAGCGCGGACGGCACGCTGCATACGCGCCAGTGCGCCGAACATACCATCCATTCACCGTGCATTTTCGAATACGTTTACCTGGCGCGTCCCGACTCCATTATCGATGGCATCTCGGTTTATCAGGCACGCATCCGCATGGGCGAAAAACTCGCGCACAAGATTCTGCGCGAGCACCCAGATCATGACATCGACGTTGTTATCCCCATCCCTGATACCAGCCGCACCGCAGCACTGCATCTATCCGCGGAGCTGGGCGTGCCTTACCGGGAAGGCTTTGTAAAAAACCGTTATATTGGCCGCACCTTCATCATGCCCGG
>JAYSPZ010000184.1:0-3620 GCA_043721815.1 Gammaproteobacteria bacterium
CACGGGGTTACCCCCACTAACACCTGAAGCTAGCGCGTCTACCAATTCCGCCACCCCGGCAATTCCGGCCATCAAGTCTTATAACCTTTGTCAAGTTACCAACCCTGCGCCAGAAGAGCGCAAACTTTACCCTAGAGAGAATATTTTTTCAATGAAGAAGACCCGAAAGAAAACAACTACCACCAAGGCCGACCCGTTTGCCTCACGCGAGGCACAGAAATACGAGAATCCGGTCGTCAGCCGTGAATTTATACTAGAGCACCTGGCGGAGCGGGGTGTGCCACTGACCTTCGTCAAGCTCGCCGAAGAGTTTGATATTAAGGATGAACAGGGTCTTGAGGCCTTGCGGCGGCGCTTGAACGCCATGGAGCGCGATGGACAGTTGATGTGCAACCGGCGCGACGGTTATGGCCTGGTCACCAAGATGGACTTGATACAGGGACGCGTGATCGGTCACGCCGACGGCTTTGGCTTCCTTGTGCCGGACGAGGGGGGGGAGGATTTATTTTTGACCGCAAAAGAAATGCGCAGCCTCTTGCACGGTGACCGCGCCGTGGTGCGCGTGGCGGGCATCGACCGGCGTGGGCGGCGCGAGGGCGCGCTCGTCGAGGTTCTGGAGCGCAACACTACCCAATTGGTCGGGCGCTTTTATCTGGAACGCGGTATCGGCTTCCTGGTTCCGAATAACAAACGCATCAGTCAGGACATTGTCGTGCCGCCTGACCATCAGTCGGGCGCCAGCAACGGGCAGATTGTGGTCGTTGAGCTGATCGCCCAGCCGAGCCTGCACTGCCAGCCCATTGGCAAGGTGGTCGAAATCCTCGGCGATCATATGGGGCCGGGTATGGAAATTGATATTGCCATTCGTTCTTATGACTTGCCGCAAGTCTGGTCGGAGGCAGTCGCGGCGGAGATATCTCCGCTCGGTCCTGAGGTACCCGAAGAGGCAAAGCTGGGCAGAGAAGACATACGCACCATTCCGCTCGTCACGATAGACGGCGTGGATGCGCGCGACTTCGATGACGCCGTCTATGCCGAACGCCATGGCAAGGGCTGGCGTTTGCTGGTGGCCATCGCGGATGTATCGTCCTATGTGCACACCAACACGGCATTGGACGGCGCGGCAGTGGAGCGCGGCAACTCCGTGTATTTTCCGGAGCGCGTCATACCGATGTTGCCCGAGGTGCTCTCCAACGGACTGTGTTCGCTGAACCCCGACACTGATCGCCTGTGCATGGTGTGCGAGATGATCATCAGCCCCTCCGGCAAGCTGGAAGAGTATCGCTTTTTCGAGGGCGTGATGCGCTCGCATGCGCGCCTCACCTACGACAAGGTCGCCGCCATGCTCGTGCAGGGCGATGCCGATCTGTGTAAACAGTACGAGACACTACTGCCGCACCTGCGCGATCTTTATGCGCTTTACAAGATCCTGCGCGGCACGCGTGAGCAGCGCGGTGCCATCGACTTTGAAACCATCGAGACGCGCATCGTGTTCGGTGCCGACCGCAAGATCGAACAGATCGTCCCGGTAACGCGCAACGATGCCCATAAACTCATCGAAGAGTTCATGGTGCTGGCCAATGTGGCCGCCGCACGCTTTTTGCTTTCGCACAAGATGCCCGCCTTGTATCGTGTGCATGAAGGACCCACCCAGGAAAAGCTGACCGACCTGCGCAGTCTGCTTGCCGAGCTGGGTCTGGGCCTGGGTGGCGGCGATAGTCCGACGGCAAAAGATTATGCCAAGCTGCTTGCCTCCGTGCAGAAGCGGCCGGATGTGCGCATGCTGCAAACCGTGTTGCTGCGCAGCTTGCGGCAAGCCGTTTACAGCCCCGATAACGTCGGCCACTTTGGCCTGGCCTATGATGCCTACGCGCACTTCACCTCGCCCATACGTCGCTATCCCGACCTGCTCGTGCACCGCGCTATACGCCATATCCTGAAAGGCAAAGCGCGCGAGGAATTTGCCTATGACCATGCGCAAATGCTGGCCTTTGGCGAGCACTGCTCGACGACTGAGCGGCGCGCCGACGAGGCCACACGCGATGCCATCGGCTGGCTCAAGTGCGAATACATGATGGACAAGGTCGGTGAGGAATTCGACGGCATTATCACGGGCGTGACGGGCTTCGGCATTTTTGTGGAGCTTAACGATATTTACGTGGAGGGTCTGGTGCACGTTACCTCGTTGAGCAACGATTACTATCACTTCGATCACGCCAAGCATCGCCTGTCCGGGGAGCGCACCGCCACGGCTTATCGCCTCAGCGACAAGATCCGGGTGAAGGTCATGCGCGTTAGTCTGGATGAAAAGAAGATCGACTTCGAGCTTGCTAAAGAGCAAAAGAAGAAGCGCGGAAAAGGGTAAAAATTTTTTGAACGCTGCTCATTCACTCGTTAATAGCGTGTCGGTACTCAATAGGTCTCCCTGATGTCCGAACGTCAAGACCTTATTCACGGGATACACGCGGTGCTAGCCGCGCTCAGGCTGCATGCAGGCAGTGTCATGGAGGTGTGGGTGGATGCCACGCGCCGCGATGTTCGCATAACCGAGCTTACGGAGGCCGCGCGGCAGGCGAAGATTAAATTGCACACGGTTACTCAGCGCGAACTCGATGATCTTGCGCCAGATGTTCGCCATCAAGGCGCGCTTGCGAGTTGCAGGGTCGCGCCGGTATACAACGAGAATGATCTTGCCGTTCTGTTGGAAAAACTCGACGAGTCTGCCTTCCTGTTGGTGCTCGACGGCGTGCAGGATCCGCATAATCTCGGCGCGTGCCTGCGTAGCGCAGATGCCGCAGGCGTACACGGTGTGGTCGTGCCGCGCGACCGTGCCGCGCCCATCACGGCGGTGGTGCGCAAGGTAGCCAGCGGTGCCGTTGAATCGGTGCCGTTTTTTCAGGTCACGAACTTGGCGCGTACCTTGCGCGAACTACAGTCGGCCGGTTTGTGGCTGGTGGGCGCGGCGGGGGAGGGGGCAACAATACTTTACGAGGCTGATCTACGCGGTCCGCTGGCCTTGGTGCTGGGCGGCGAGGGTGAAGGCCTGCGCCGTTTAACGCGCGAACACTGTGATGTGCTCGTGCGCATCCCCATGGCGGGGACGGTAGAAAGCCTGAATGTCTCGGTAGCGGCGGGGATATGCCTGTTCGAGGCGGTACGGCAGCGCAAATTGGCCACCAAAACCTGACATCACCCAGACCGGTCTTTTTTGGTGGCGAGTAGCTGGCTTAAGGAAGCTGCGTGTTTGTAAAATGCCGGTGCATCCCTGCACCGCAGGAACCTCTGATTTAATCAGAGGTTCCTTAAGGTACTTAGTCGCGCTTCATTAAGGCGACCGGTTTTTCCTGATTACATACATAAATACGATTTCTGCCCGCTTTTTTGGCTGCATAAAGGGCCTTGTCGGCGAGGGTCAATAACCGGGTCAGCGATACGTGCGGATGATACTGGGCAGAGGCAATACCGATACTGATCGTCAAGGTGACATCGGCAAGTTTGAGTAGCTCGACACGCTGCCGCAAGGCCTCGGCTTGGGCCATGGTCTCCTCTTCCGTTTGGTGTGAAACCAATATGGCAAACTCTTCCCCACCATAGCGTGCGACGATGGGGTCACCATCGCT
>JAYSPZ010000185.1:0-3466 GCA_043721815.1 Gammaproteobacteria bacterium
AGCCTGAACGAAGGTTTTGGTGAGCGCCTGCTCGATTTATTAGCGAGGAATATACATGGACAAAAAGCTTCTTGAAATACTCGTGTGCCCCGTTTGCAAGGGGCCGCTCGTCTATAAAAAAACCGCTGCGGAACTCATTTGCAAGGCGGATCGATTGGCCTATCCGATTCGTGATGACATTCCCGTCATGCTTGAGCAGGAGGCGCGTCAATTAGGTGCGGAAGAAGAAGTCTAGTATGGACTTCAGCGTCATCATTCCGGCGCGTTATGCCTCTACGCGCCTGCCGGGGAAACCCCTGCGTAATCTCAACGGCAAGCCGCTTATCCAGTATGTATTCGACTGCGCACAGCGGAGTGGGGCAGGGCGTGTGATCGTTGCCACCGACGATGCGCGGATATGCAAGACAGCGGAGGATTTTGGTGCCGAGGTGTGCATGACCTCCGCACTGCATTTATCCGGCACCGAGCGTCTGGCCGAGGTGATTGATACGCTCGATTTCAATAATGAGCAAATCATCGTGAATCTCCAGGGCGATGAGCCCTTAATACCCGCAAGCCTGATCCGGCAAGTGGCAACGAATCTGCACGACCGTGCGCAGGCCAGTGTGGCCACTTTATGCGAACCGATCAATACGGCCGATGATCTGTTCAACCCCAATATCACCAAGGTGCTGATGGATAGCCAGGGCAATGCACTGTACTTTAGCCGCGCGCCGATCCCGTGGAATCGCACGTCCTTCACCAACAAGCCGCAGGAATTGCCGCCTGATTATCCCTATTACCGGCACATCGGTCTGTATGCGTACCGCGCCGGTTTTCTCAAAGAGTACGTCGGTTGGCCTACCTGTTACCTGGAAGAGGCAGAATCGCTCGAACAGTTACGTGTCTTGTGGAACGGACATAAAATTCATGTAGCCCTTGCAGCAGAAACGCCCGGCCCCGGGGTGGATACGGAAGAGGATATTGGCCGGGTTGAAATGTTTCTGGCATCAAGGCGCAAGGTCAAGAAGACCGTTGCATAAGTCGCCCAGTGCAGGATTCAAGGTGCCGGAGATTTTGTCATGTACAGGGATAGTAAATGTTGCAGGCACACGCCGGTGCGCCTCGCCGTACTGGTCTGATTGAATAATGGTATGCGGCCCGAACTCCTGAAGCACCAGATTGGGGCCGTCCTCAAGCACCTCTATAATCAGACATTCTGTGCCTTGATAATATAGGCGTTGACCGATCAGGTCGCGCAATCGATTAATGGTAATTAACGGTCTGTTCATAAAATAAAGTAGATATTTTGGGGCACTATAAATAAAGTGAGCGTCGATAATAACAAGCCAAAGCCTAATAGCCAATTATCTAAAACCCTTGGGTGATTCCGGCAAGTTCCGACCCTCTCATTAATATCGAGGATGTATGATTAAAATATTATTCGTTTGCATGGGAAACATCTGTCGCTCGCCGACGGCTCACGGAATTTTTTCCGCACTGGTAAAACAGCAGGGCCTGGCCGATAGCATCGAGGTTGATTCGGCCGGGACACATGCCTATCACATCGGGAATCCTCCTGATCTGCGTGCGCAGGAAAGCGCACTTAAACGCGGCATAGACCTCAGCACGTTACGTGCACGTCGTGTGGAGAAAAACGACTTTGAAAAATTTGATTATGTGTTGGCCATGGACGATGAAAACTTTGCCTTGCTGGATGCGCAGTGTCCCGCATGCCATAAAGAAAAGCTTAAACTGCTCATGGAATATGCGCCGCATATAAAGCAACGCGAAGTGCCCGATCCGTATTATGGAGGTCCAAGTGCCTTTGAGCGTGTGCTCGATATGATTGAGTCCGCCGCGCAGGGTTTACTGGAAGATATCCGCAAGCGCCGTCTGTAATCTGCATGCCGTCTAAACTGCACAACGACATCGAGATTGCCCTTGGCAAAGCACCGTTAAATATCGTAGCACTGAGCGGTGGCTGTGTTGCGGAGGTGTATAAAGTATATCTACCCGACGATACTGTCCTGGTTGCGAAAATCGATCACAGTCGGCCCGTGCGGCTTATGCAGGAAGGCGCGATGCTGGATTATCTGGGTAAGCACAGCCGTTTGCCTGTGCCCGCCGTGGTGTACTGCTCAAAGGCCGTGCTGCTCACGGAATTTTTAGAAGGGGAGAGTTACTTTCCGGTTGCAGCACAACGGCACGCCGCTGAATTATTGGCCGACCTGCACGGTATCAGCGCAAGTCATTTTGGTTTCGAGTGCGATACCTTGATCGGCGGGTTGCATCAACCCAATCCCCAGACGATCTCTTGGCTAAATTTTTTTCGCGACCAGCGCCTTTTATATATGGCCGGTGAGGCGGTAAAGGCGGGGTGCATGCCGCATGAATTTCTGCATCGGCTGGAGAAGTTCGCTGAGCAACTGGACGCATGGTTGCAAGAACCGCAACAACCTTCCCTGATTCACGGCGATGTATGGACCACTAACGTATTGGCGCAGGGCGGGCGCATCAGCGGGTTTATCGACCCCGCCATTTATTTTGCGCACCCGGAAATCGAGCTTGCCTTTACGACCTTGTTCGGGACCTTCGGCGTGGACTTTTTTCAGTGCTACAACGAAATTCGCCCCATCCCACCCGGCTTCATGGAGGAGCGCCGGGACATCTACAATCTATATCCACTGCTGGTACATGTGCGTCTGTTCGGCGGGAGTTATTTGCAATCCATAGACAGGATCCTGAGCCGCTTAGGTTACTAGGGAACCTCTGATTAAGTCAGAGCTTCCCTAGACGCAACTGAGCAGCCCGGGTTTTTAATCCTGCTTGCCGTCCGGCGAGCTTATCTGCGGTGCTGCATAAGGCGAGTCAACCTGGGTCGCTGCATATTCATTAGTGCCTGCGAAAGGCGTAGCCGGTCTGGGGGTGACATTGACCTGAGCGTGATCTTCCGCAGGTGCGTGGAACGAGGTCTCGCGCGTGGGCATCGAACTGTCAACGGATTGCGGATGTATTGTTTCAATCTGCCGGATAGTCTTAACCGGTGTCACGGCTAAATTGTGCGCCTCGCCCAAATCCTGCCGTTCGGCATTGTGGTTTATAGCGACATCCGACACGTCATAGCCCACCGCATCCCTGTTGCCCAGCGAGACGGACTCCTGGGCGAACGGCTGCACGGACTCCGCGTTAAACCGATCGCGCCGTTGCCGGTGTTCGGGGCGTTTTGCGTCGTCGAAAATTGTGGCATCACCCTGCATATCGTCCCCGCGAGGTGTTGCCTCAGGTCTGTTGGGGGGCGTGGACTCAGGCGTATTAGATTCGCTAACAGGGGCGCTCATAGCCGGGGACTCCCGCACAGACAAAGCATCGGCATCTTGCGGCACCTTCTTGCCGCTCGCTGAATTATCCGGACGGCGGCGCCTGCCGCCACGGCGCCCACGGCGCCCTGTAGAGCCTTGAGGCTTCTCGCCAACAGGGATTAAGG
>JAYSPZ010000186.1:0-3551 GCA_043721815.1 Gammaproteobacteria bacterium
TATAGCTCAAATTTGGAATAACACTGGAAAATTTTCCGCTCATCAGCGGCCAGTCCATGGCCTTGCTGAAGGCCTCCATGGACACTGGTGTCAAGGCCCCGGTCATTTGCAGGTTCATATCCGGCGTAGCCATCTTTTGCAGGTTCAAGGTTTCTATTTGCAGTGCGCCATCCAATACTGGCAGGTTCATGGCCTCGCGTAAAATAAGATTGCTGTCCACCGCTTGCAGCTTTACCCGGCTCGCACCCAAGGTCAGTTTATACACATGCCCGCCGCCCCAACTGAGCTCTGAGTGCAGCGGCGCGTCGTCGCGTGTCCAGGCCAGCGTGCCATTCAAACCGCTCAGCCCGTAACGCCCGCGCTGATCTTCCAGTTCCAATGCCTTGGTATCCACTATTACGGAGTCAATGGCTTGATCGTGGTAAACCAGGTCTATGCCGACACGGCCCGCGCCGTCCAGCGCATCAAAGGCAGTGCCGATCGATAAGGGTTGCAGATATACCTTATACAGGGGCGCGAAGGGCACAGCGGGAACCTTAAGCGTGGCACTCTGGACTTGCCATGGCTTCAGCGTCGCGGTCAGCGTGGCTTGCGCCTGCCCGATGCCGGGATGATCGAGGTTAAGCTGCGCGATGTTGAGCGTGTTTTGTTTCGTATGCCACACGCCGCGCGCACTGAGCTTAATACCCGCGCGTGGTAATTCCCAAAAGATCGGCTCCAGATAGAGCTGCCCGGCATTAGCCGAGAGATTCCCCACAAATTGCCAGCCATCCGTTAGTGGTTTCGCGTCGATGTTGAAATCGGCCGCGAGCTTTTCGCTCGCCATGTTCCCGTCTGCATCGGAAAATTTCAATCCCGTGACCGCACCCTTCATCTGCAACTTTGCTATTTTTTTATCGTGTCCCGACACCTGCGCATTGATGGCTAATCTGCCCGTGGCCTTGATGCCGTCAGGCCAATCCATAAAGCCCTGGAGCGCAAGCGGTAGCTTTGCGATATCCAAAGCCTTGGCCGCCACCGTGAATTTCCATCCGGTCTGGGTGAGTACTCCGATCAGATTCAGCGCACCGCCGGCCAGGCGTACGTCCTTTAACGTTATATCCGCCGCGCCGGACACCGGGTAATAAGTCAAATCCACATTGATTTCAGAACGGTCGAGCAGGGGGCTTTGCAAGCGCAACAGGCCACCGCGACAGCGCACCGACGTGTCATCAATAACGGTATTTGTGCATACAAGAACAGCACCCGTCAGATGCCCCAGCGGCGGCGGGAGTTGCAGTTGCACGGCGGAGACGGTAAGCGCGACATCGGTGGGCGAGCGCCAGTTGAGATCCAGCGACACACTTGCGGCCTTCCAACCCGGGCCTTCCACGGTGGCCATTTCGAAGTGCAGCGTGTCCACGGCGGCAACGCGCAGACTCGTCAGCAGCGCGAAGACACCTATCCCACTAAAAATGTTCCGCGCGTAACCGGCGTGCCGCATTACTCCGGAAACACGCCCGTGGATAAATAACGATCGCCGCGGTCGCAGGCGATCGTGACGATCACCGCATTTTCCAGTTGCTCCGATAATTGCAGTGCGGCAGCCACTGCGCCGCCGGAGGATATGCCGACGAAGATACCCTCGCGGGCAGCCAGTGCGCGCGTTGTCTCCTCGGCCAGTTTCTGATTGACATCGATGATGGTGTCCACGCGTACAGGATCGTAAATTTTCGGTAGATACTCCTGCGGCCAGCGGCGGATGCCGGGGATTTGCGAACCTTCGGTGGGCTGCACCCCGATGATTTGAATGCGGGGATTTTTTTCCTTGAGAAAACGCGAGCAGCCCATGATTGTGCCCGTGGTGCCCATGGAGCTGACGAAGTGCGTAATCGTTCCGGCGGTATCGCGCCAGATCTCCGGGCCAGTGCCCTCGTAGTGGGCGCGCGGGTTGTCAGGATTGGCGAACTGGTCGAGCACGCGACCCTGGCCCTCGGCCTGCATCTTGCGCGACAAATCGATGGCGGCCTCCATACTGCCGGCACGCGGTGTCAAAATAATTTCGGCACCGAAGGCCTTCATGAGGCTGCGCCGTTCCGTGCTCATGTGCTCGGGCATGATGAGGATCAGGCGATAGCCCTTGATGGCCGCCGCCATGGCCAGTGCGATGCCGGTGTTGCCGCTGGTCGCCTCGATCAGCGTATCGCCGGGCTTGATCTCACCGCGCGCCTCGGCGTGCGCGATCATGCTCAGCGCCGGGCGGTCTTTCACGGAACCGGCGGGGTTATTGCCCTCCAGCTTCAGCAGCAGCGTGTTCGTGCTCGCGCCGGGCAGACGTTGCAGGCGCACCAAAGGCGTATTGCCGACGAAGGCCTCGATGGTCGGGAAGTTCATGCGCGGCACCCGCTAACGCTTTGTGCCCGCAGCGAGGGAAGGCGCATTCGCATTCATCAATAAGGTCACAAAGGCGACGGCGTGATCTTGCTCGTCTGCGATACTGAGATAGCCCTGGCCGATATTCAATTCCCGGATAAGCTCCACCGCCCTGCCGTGGTATTCCAGCAGCGGTCTGCCCTTCTCATCGTGCGCCACGCCGATGTCTTTCAGGCTAAGCCCACCGCTAAAACCGGTGCCGATGGCCTTGGCAGCGGCCTCTTTCGCGGCGAAGCGGCGTGCGAGAAAATGGGCGGGCTGTGCGGATTTTTGAAAATCCGCCAGTTCATTGCACGTCAGGATGCGCGGTGCGAATTTGTCACCAAAACGCCTGAGGTTTTCTTCCATGCGCGCCACGCGCACGATGTCCGCACCCACACCGAAGATCATGTCGTAACCCCGCAAATAACACCGTTGCGCGCCGCGCACATCAGCCGCTTCATCTCGCACACGGCCTCGCCCAGGCCGGTAAACAAGGCGCGTGCGATAATAGCGTGGCCGATATTCAATTCTCTAATATCCGCCAAGGCAGCAATGACACCAACATTTTGATAGTTCAAACCGTGTCCGGCGTTAACCTGTAAGCCCGCTTTTCTGCCCTGGTTCACGGCATCTATAATACGCTGTAATTCCTGCGTGCGTGTCTGTGCATCAGGCGCATCGGCAAAGCGTCCGGTGTGTATCTCGATAACCGGCGCACCGGCGCACGCGGCAGCCTCGACCTGCACGGGATTGGCATCGATAAACAGCGAAACGCGCACGCCTGCCTCTTTGAGGCGCGTACAAGCCTCTTTAATCAAACCGGCCTGCCCGGCCACGTCCAGGCCACCCTCGGTGGTCAATTCCTCGCGACGCTCCGGCACCAGACAACAATCCTGGGGTTTGATGCGCTCGGCAATCTTCAGCATGGCATCGGTGACGGCCAGTTCCAGATTCATGCGTGTGAGCAAGGTGTGCTTGAGCATCTCGACATCGCGCTCCTGAATATGCCGCCGGTCTTCGCGCAGGTGTAGCGTGATCGCATCGGCACCGGCCTGCTCGGCAAGCATGGCGGCTTGTAGCGGATCAGGGTAGCGCGTGCCGCGCGCCTGGCGCACGGTCGCCACATGATCGATATTAACGCCTAGCAGGATGGTTTG
>JAYSPZ010000187.1:0-5158 GCA_043721815.1 Gammaproteobacteria bacterium
CTGCGTTTTCTGAAAGAGGCTCCGCTGAAAAATAAATTTGCGAAATATGTGGGCGGGCTTAGCGCAAGCGGGCAGAGCAGCATCGATCTCGATCTGGTCGTTCCTCTGGGGCAAGGCCAGCACCGCGTGAAGGGTGCGTTGACACTGGTGGAGAGCACACTGAGCTTCCTCGACAAGGCTGAGCAGCGTGATATTGAGCTTCAGCACGTTAAGGGCGCGGTGAATTTTACCGATAATGGTGTTACCGGCAAGGATATCGCCGCGACAATGTTCGGGCAGACATTGCGTTTGGATATACGCACTACGACATCCGCTCAAGATGCCGCCGCCAAGGCCCTGCAGATCGATGTGCGCGGCAAGCTCACTGCGGCGGAACTCATCAAGCAGATTAAGAAATCGGCACCGCAAGCTGAAGCTGATTTGCTTGCACGGATTAACGGCGCAGCAGACTGGTCGGCTGCGCTCACTTTTATGGAGGGCGCAGATACCGCGATCCCGGGCGAGGTGATCGTGCAGTCCAATTTGCAGGGCATGGAGGTGAATTTACCCGCGCCTATTGGAAAATCAAAAGATGAGGCGCTTCCCTTAACTATAAAAACCACTTTCTCCAAAGGAGTGAGCAAGCAGTACAGTATCAGCTACGGCGCGCGCATGGGTGCCGCGCTGGAGGTCACGCAGGCGGGTAAAGGCGCAGAGATTAAACGCGGTACGTTGGAATTTGGCGGGTCCGGCAAGGCTACGCTGCCGCCAACAGGGCTGCGTATAAGTGGGAGCCTGCCGCAGCTATCCCTGGATGCGTGGAATGACATTTTTGATGTCGGGGATAAGGGTAAGCCGTCCAACATCATGCAAACGCTCAGCGGCGTTGATCTGCGCGTCGGGGTGTTGAGTGTTTTTAAGCAAGAACTTAATAATGCGCGGATCGAGGCGAACAAGGTGCCGGGGCAGTGGCTGCTGCACCTAAGCAGCGACCCGATCACCGGAACCATCACCTTGCCGCAGGCCACCGATGCAGCCTGGGTGATGGACTTCGAGCGTTTGCACCTGACCAAGTCCGAGGCGAAGAGCAGCCAGGATAGTAGCTTCGATCCGCGCCGCCTGCCACCCTTGCGCATCAGTAGCAAGAGCTTTAAATACGGTGATTTCGATCTTGGGCAATTGACCTTGGAAAGTTCAAGGCGTCCGTCCGGCTTGCACGTCGACACATTTAAATTGCAGGCACCCGTGCTGATGGTTGGCGGGCAAGGTGACTGGGAAAACGCCGGGGGTCTGCAGACCTCGCGCTTCGATTTCGAGATAGAGAGCGAGGAACTGGGCAAGGCCTTGACCACCTTGGGCTACACGACGAATATAGTCGGCGGCAAAACGCATATCGACCTGACCGCTAACTGGAACGGTGCGCCCATGGAGGTTGCCCTTGAGCGACTCAATGGCACGCTGGGCATGGTTATCGGCAAGGGGCGCTTTCTGGATATCGACCCCGGTGCCGGGAGGGTGTTCGGATTACTAAGCCTCCAGGCCTTGCCGCGTCGGCTCAGTCTCGATTTTAGCGACCTGTTCGGCAAGGGCTTCGCCTTCGATAGCATCACCAGCGAATTTGCCCTGAAAGACGGCAATGCCTACACGAATAATCTCTTGATGAAAGGTCCATCCGCGATCATAACCGTCACGGGCCGAACCGGACTGGCCGCCAAGGATTATGATCAGATGGTGACCGTTAAACCGCAAATCGGCGCGAGCCTGCCCTTGGCGGCGACCATCGCCGGCGGTCCGGCGGTCGGGGCGGCCGTGTATCTGGCCCAACAGATCTTCCAGCCGCAAATCGATAGCCTCGCGGGTTACCAATACACCATCAAGGGCTCCTGGAAGGATCCGAAGGTCGACCGAATTGTGAATGAAAACTCTAAGTAACACAAAAAGTTACCTGATTATATCGAGTAACTCGGCAGCTTGCTTATCGATTTGTCCCCCAAGGCGAAAACCATAGATCCCGGAGTTGAGGGGATTAAGCGACCGTGTAGTCAGGCTTTAGGTAACAGTTTGAAAAAAAATCTGCTAGAATTTACCCACGGTCTAATGAAAATTAAAAAGACCGATATTCTTAATGAGTTACTATCCGAGGAAATATAGAATGAAGCAATCCATTATAATCACCGCGTTACTGGCGCTCGCCCTAACTGCTTGTAACAAAGAAGATGGTGACACCGTCGTCGCTCCTGCCCCCGCTGATGCAATGGCCCCTGCCGCACCTGCGGATGCTGCCCCCGCTGATGCAATGGCTCCTGCTGCACCTGCGGATGCTGCCCCTGCCGATGCAATGGCCCCTGCCGCTCCTGCGGATGGAGAGGCTGCTGCGCCTGCGGCTGAGTAATAGCTTTTTCTAGTTATCGTGAGGGATCGCAAATTAAGGAATCTCTGATTTATTCAGGGCTTCCTTAGTTATTCTCAGGGAAGAGAAATTCAGTAGTCTGTATAACGAGTGGATAGTCGTGGTAGTTATTGCCATGACTATCCCGCTCTTTGAACGGGTGCCGAGAATGAGGCCCCATGGAAATCCAGACGGCCTCGCTGCGTGATGTGGCCGTGGTTGTGCCCTGCCCCCGTGCCGCGAGCCTTGGGGCATGAGAGTGTATTCACACGCGCAGATGCTAACAAAAAGGTGTGATAAAGTTACGGGCACCAATAGCAAAAGGCTTACCTTAAGAGGATTGGTCATTGCGGTAGGTGTGGCCCTTGTTCTGCTATAGATCATTCGTTGTAGTTTCCCCTCTCGCAGCGATACCCCGTCAAACACGCAAGGGGGCACTTGCAAGTAAAGGGAACTTGTATTACAAGGGACGGGACGAGTTTAGGTCTCCGAACTACCAACTATAAATCGAGGGATACGTAATGAAATACTCTATCTTGCTCACCGCCATTTTGGCCCTTGCAATTACCGCCTGCGACAAGGATAAAAAAGACGATGCCGTCATGGCACCGCCTGACCAAGTAACACCCGATCTGGCCACCCCGATAACGCCCGCCGTACCCGCTGCCCCTGTAGCGGAAGCCCCGGCTCCTGCGGCCGAGCCTGCCCCACCGACAACACCTGAACCGCCAAGCGTAGCGCCTGCCGCAAGTGAAACCCCTCCGGCTGAAACCACTCCGGCGGCCACAGAATCTGCTGCCCCTGCTGCTGGTACGGCGTTGAGCATGGAAGACGGCAAGGCCTTGGCCAAGAAGAGCGGCTGCTTCGCCTGTCATAATGTAGATCGCAAGATCATCGGCCCGGCCTGGAACGATGTCGGCGCAAAATATAAAGACGATCCTGCTGCGCATGAACTGATCGCAAAGTGGATACACACCGGCGGTACCGGCCGCTGGGGAACTGCGGTCATGCCTCCCTACTCGCCGCGCGTTACCGATGCGGATATCGAGAAGTTGGCTGATTTTGTACTGTCGCTTCCGAAATCCTGAAGTCATCGGATAGTTGTGACAAAAGCCAGCCTCGTGCTGGCTTTTGTTTTTCTATCAGCGGAGAGGAATAGCCAAAGCGCGCAGCAAACGTGCGGTGCTTCGGTGTAAGTTTCTGAGGATTTATGAGGACTGTGTAGCGATGTGCAGACTGTAGCTATCCGATAATTTTAGCTTTGCCTCAGGCTGCGGTATAATACCCACCATGAAGGATACCTTTGCGAAGCTGTATCAATTGCTCTACTGTACTGATGGAAACCGGCGTGCCCTGTCTATTTGCTCCTGATAAAATCCCTAGCCTGACCGCCTTTCTGCCTATCCCAACTAGTTCCAACATTACCGGGGCCTTGCCGATAAACATACCCGGAACTGTGCCTTGACCGATCTCGCCCACATCCGTAATTTCTCCATTATCGCGCATATCGACCATGGTAAATCCACGCTGGCAGACCGCTTCATCCAGATTTGTGGAGGCCTGAGTGCGCGCGAGATGTCGGCTCAGGTGTTGGACTCCATGGATCTGGAGCGCGAGCGCGGTATTACCATCAAGGCGCAGAGCGTCTCGCTGAATTACGTGGCAAAAGACGGTGAGACCTACCTGCTGAATTTCATCGACACGCCCGGCCACGTCGATTTTTCCTACGAAGTCTCCCGTTCCCTGGCGGCCTGTGAAGGCGCACTTCTGGTCGTTGATGCCGCGCAGGGTGTCGAGGCGCAAAGCGTCGCCAACTGTTATACCGCGATCGAGCAGGGTCTCGAAGTCGTGCCGGTATTAAACAAGATCGACCTGCCTGCCGCCGATCCCAAACGTGTAATCAACGAAATCGAGGAGATCATCGGCATAGAGGCTGGCGATGCCTTGCATGTCAGCGCCAAGACCGGCCTTGGCATAAAGGAATTACTCGATGAGCTTGTACTCAGGATTCCGCCGCCCAAGGGCGATGTGAATGCGCCTCTGCAAGCACTGATTATCGACTCCTGGTTCGATAATTTCGTCGGCGTGTATTCGCTGGTGCGCGTCATGCAAGGCACCGTCGTGCCTAAACAAAAGATTAAAGTGATGTCGACGGGGCGTAGTTTTCAGGTGGAAAAGGTCGGCATCTTTACACCGAAGCGTCAGGAAACGGGCAGCCTCAGCGCGGGTGAAGTCGGCTACATCATCGCTGGCATTAAAGAAATCAACGGCGCACCGGTGGGCGATACCTTTACCCATGTAGAGCGCCCGGCGAGTGCGCCCCTGGCGGGATTCAAGGCAGTGCAGCCGCAGGTATTCGCCGGTCTTTTTCCCATCGATGGCGAAGAATACGAGGCCTTTCGTGAGGCGCTCTCCAAGCTGCGTCTGAACGATGCGGCCCTGTATTACGAACCGGAAACCTCGCAGGCCCTGGGCTTTGGTTTCCGTTGTGGCTTCCTCGGTATGCTGCACATGGAGATCGTGCAGGAGCGTCTGGAGCGCGAATATAATCTGAATCTGATTAGTACCGCGCCCACCGTGGTGTATGAGGTGCTTACCAGCAAGGGCGAAACCATACAGGTCGACAACCCATCCAAGTTGCCCGAGGCCAATCATATTGCGGACATGCGCGAGCCGATTATTGAGGCCCATATTCTCGTGCCGCAGCAATACCTGGGCAATGTGATTACGCTTTGTATTGAAAAGCGCGGTGCGCAAAAGAATTTACAATATTTGGGAAACCAGGTTGCG
>JAYSPZ010000188.1:0-11375 GCA_043721815.1 Gammaproteobacteria bacterium
TCGTAAGTCTGCATGGTGTCGCTGACCACGATGCCGCGCTCGCAATGGATACCTGATTGCTTCGCGAGTGCGATATTGGGACGAATGCCGACCGCCATGACCACGAGATCGGCGGTGATCTCCAGACCGTCCTTGAAGCGCACGCCCTGCACACGCTTCTTGCCGATGATCTCCTCCGTCACCGCGCTCATTAAAAACTCCAGGCCGCGTTCAACCAGAGATTTCTTCAGCATCTTCCCCGCAACAGAGTCGAGCTGGCGTTCCATGAGCGTGTCGTTGAGATGCACCACGGTCACCTTCATGCCCTGCATCATCAGGCCGTTCGCCGCCTCCAGCCCGAGCAGGCCGCCACCGATCACAACCGCATGGCGAAATTGTTTTGCCGCCTCGAGCATTGTGTCGACATCGCGGATATCACGAAAGGTAATTACGCCGGGCAGATCATTCCCGGGAACCGGGATAATGAACGGGTCAGACCCGGTGGCGAGCAGCAGGCGGTCGTAATTTTCCGTCGTGCCGTCCTCCGCGATGACCAGCCGCTTGCTGCGCTCAATCTTCACGACCTTCCTGCCCTTGTGCAGCTTTACATGGTTATCGGCATACCACTGCTCGTCGTTGAGCATGATGTCGTTGATGGATTTTTCGCCGGCAAGCACCGGTGACAACAGGATGCGATTGTAATTACCGTAAGGCTCGGCCCCGAACACCGTGAGCTCATACAGCTCCGGGGCAAGCGCAATCAGCTCTTCCAGAGTGCGCATCCCGGCCATGCCGTTGCCGATGAGGACGAGTTTTTCTTTCATGATGAGTAACCCTTGAACTACCAGTTAAGTACGCTGTGGCCTATTGTTAAAAGGTTTAAAGCAATATACAGGCCAAGCGAAACTTAACATCTAAGTATTTGTTTTTTAGATATTTTTACTATCAGTGTACGAGAATATAAAACCGCCGCACGGGATTACGCCCTTGTCTGCACCAGAATCAACCATAAGCCTGTTACGACTCACTTAATTGGTGCAAAAATTTTCACTCCTCGTGGCACATTACCAGTGAACGCAGGGCTGCATCATTAGATGCAATCAGGATTTCCGGGTAAAAAATACCTCTGGCATAGGAATTGCCAATAGCATAGGTAAGGGTTATCGCAGGTATAAATATGCGCATTATGCTGGTAGGACAGGAGTCACAACGGCTGGCAACGATACGGCAGGGTTTAGCAGATGCTGGGTATATTATCGCGGCCGAACTGGTGAACACACAGCGCTTGCTGGCACAGATGGCCATCGCCCGCGCCGATCTCATTGTTATTGAAATGATCGCGCCCGATGCCGCCACACTTGAACAGATACACATGGTCAGGCGTCGTTATCCGTGCCCTATAGTGATGTTTACGTGCTGCACGGAAACACACATGGCCGCTGCGGTGCTCAAGGCCGGGGTGAACTCTTACATTATCGACGGGCTGGAAAAGCAGCGCGTAAAACCCATCATCGACGTGGCGATCGCACGTTTTAATGAAACGCAATCTCTGCAAAGCGAGCTGGAGCAGGCCAATTTGAATTTACAGGAGCGCAAATATATCGAGCGGGCCAAGGGGATATTAATGAAGCGCATCCGGGTCGAGGAAGATGCGGCGTATCAGATCATACGCAAGATGGCCATGGATCGCAGCAAGCGCATTGCCGAGGTGGCCGAGACCATTATTACTGCGGAGGAACTTTTAGCACAGTAGTTTTAAAGACGCAACAAAGGCAACTCCAATGGCGGAGTTTGAAATTTGATCAGTACGTCCTTAATAGACAAGTAGAAACAAGCGGGCCAATGGCGGCTCGCAATCGGACAACGGCGTCCATTCACCCGGAATTATTCGTGGGGATGGGCGCTTTTTTTTGGCTTAAATTCCAGGAGAGTTGATAACGATGAAAAATGACGAATTAGACCTAGAACGAAATGCGGCATCTGAAGTGGTGAGTCCGGAGATGGCCGGATTCGATCCGGCGCGGCGCGCCCTTATCAAGACCGGTTTGCTGGGCCTGGGCGCAGTGGGCATCTACGGCGTCATGCCGATGGGTTTAAGCAGCCGTGTGTGGGCGGCAGGCTCCGACGCGCCGGAGAAGAGCGATCTTACCATCGGCTTCATCCCGCTCACCGACTGCGCCAGCGTGGTGATGGCGGGCGAGCTGGGTCTGTATAAAAAATACGGGCTCAACGTGACGGTCAGTAAGGAGGCCTCATGGGCCGCCGTGCGCGACAAGCTGGCCTCGGGCGACCTCGACGCGGCGCATGTCCTGTATAGCTTGCTTTATGGCATGAGTCTCGGCATCGCCGGACATAAAAAGGACATGGCCGTGCTCATGGGTCTCAACCACAACGGGCAGGCCATCACCTTATCCAACGGCCTCAAGGAAAAAGGCGCGGTCGATGGCGCGAGTTTGAAAAAGCTCATCGACAGCGACAAGGGGAAAAGGGAATACACCTTCGCGCAGACCTTTCCCACCGGCACGCACGCCATGTGGCTTTATTACTGGCTGAGCGCCCACGACATCAATCCCTTTACCGATGTCAAGAGTATCGTCGTGCCGCCACCGCAGATGGTGGCCAATATGCGCGTCGGCAATATGGACGGCTACTGCGTGGGCGAGCCTTGGGGAGCGCGCGCCATCTTCGACAAGATCGGCTTCACCGCCACCACTACCCAGGCCATCTGGAAAGACCATCCCGAAAAGGTGCTGGGCACCACTTTGGAATTCGTACAGGAGAATCCCAATACCACACGCGCCATGATGAGCGCCGTACTCGAGGCATCCAAATATCTCGACGTCCTGAACAACCGCAGCAAGGTTGCCGGAATTATTTCCAGCAAATCTTACGTCAACGCGCCGGAGGCAGTGATCAATGATCGCATGGTCGGTAAATACGACGACGGCAACGGCAAGACCTGGAGCGATCCCGACTACATGAAGTTTTACAACGACGGCGAAGTGAACTTCCCTTACCTGTCGCACGGCGTATGGTTCCTCACGCAGTTCCGCCGCTGGGGCCTGTTGAAGGAAGACATCGACTACATCGCGGTAGCGCAGAAGATCAATCAGGTCGATTTGTATACCTCGGTCGCAAAATCTCTGAGTATCCCGGTACCAGCCAGTCCATTCAAGGTAGAGAAATTATTCGACGGCGTGGAGTTCGATGCGAGCAAGGCGGCCGCATATGCGAGCTCGTTCGCGGTGAAGGTTTAATTGCGTCATGGGTTACACGCACGCATTAATCGTTACCGGCGAAACTGTGGGCGATTCGGTTTATGAAGAACACCTTTCAGAGGAATGATGAGATGGCTTCCGTTATAAATTTTAAAGCACACGAGCAACCACCCCTGGCACCCGCACAGGTATCTGCAGCGCCCAAGCCAACGGTCACGGACACAACACAGCGGGCATCTGCGGATGAGCGCCCAATCGCTTCTAAGCTTACCGCGCGGCTTCCTGTCTTCGGTGACTTGCCCGGCAAACTGATCCCGCCACTATGCGGCCTCGGCGTGTTCATTATTCTCTGGGCAATCGTGTCGCAGTACGCACTTTATTTGCCGAGTCCGGCCAAGACGTGGGTCTCGGCGCTGGAAGTATTCGCCGATCCGTTTTACATAAACGGCCCGAACGATGTGGGCGTGGGCTGGTTATTGCTGAAGTCTCTGGAACGTGTCGCGCTGGGCTTCGGACTCGCAGCGCTGATCGGTGTTCCTCTGGGCTTCATGATCGGGCGCTTCACCTTCATGAACCGGGCGATGGCGCCCATCATCAGCCTGCTGCGCCCGGTCTCGCCACTGGCCTGGCTACCCATTGGGCTGGCGGTATTTCAGGCGGCCGATCCCTCGTCGATCTTCGTTATTTTTATTACCTGCATCTGGCCGATGGTACTTAACACGGCGCTCGGTGTGACGAGCATTCCGCAGGATTATCTCAACGTGGCACGCGTGCTGCGGCTCTCGGAATGGAAGGTATTCACCAAGGTGCTGCTGCCCGCCGCGCTGCCCTTCGTGATCACGGGCATGAAGCTCGCCCTCGGTATTGCCTGGCTGGTGATCGTGGCCGCGGAGATGTTGACCGGCGGCGTGGGTATCGGCTTCTGGGTATGGGACGAGTGGAATAATTTGAATATGGAACACATCGTCATCGCGATTTTTATCGTCGGCATTGTCGGGTTGATTTTAGAACAGGGCATGACGCTGATAGCCAACCGTTTCGATTACCGTAAACGTTAGGAGCTGATATGCAAACATCCACACACAATTTACCGGCAGAAAGATTCCTCGACATCGACCACGTCAGCATGAGCTTTATTACTGTGAAAAAGTCTTCTCACATCTTGTCGAACGTGAACATCAAAATCCGTCAGGGAGAATTCATCTCCATCATCGGCCATTCCGGCTGTGGCAAATCCACCGTGCTTAACCTGGTCGCGGGATTGCTTTCGCCGACTAAGGGCGTGGTGCTGCTGAAAGATCGCGAGATCGACGGACCCGGCCCGGAACGCGCAGTGGTGTTTCAAAATCACTCGCTGCTGCCGTGGCTGACGGTATTCGGCAATGTGCATCTCGCCGTCGAACGGGTATTCGGCGGCACGGAGAATAAAGCAAGTCTTGCGGCCCGCACACACAAGGTCATTGACCTGGTGGGTCTTGGCACCGCGACACAAAAATATCCGCATGAACTCTCGGGCGGCATGAAACAGCGTGTCGGCATAGCACGCGCACTCGCCATGGAGCCGCAGGTATTGCTACTCGACGAACCCTTCGGTGCGCTTGATGCGCTGACGCGCGCGCATCTGCAGGACGAACTGATGCGCATCACCGCAGGCTCGGGCAATACCGTGCTGATGGTAACGCACGATGTCGATGAGGCGATTTTGCTATCCGATCGCATCGTGATGATGACCAACGGTCCGCGCGCGACGGTAGGAGAAATTCTGGAGGTCGACCTGCCGCGTCCCCGCCGGCGCCTGCAACTGGCGGAGGACGCGCGCTACGTCCATCTGCGCGGCGAGGTGCTGAGATTTCTATATCAGCGACATGCCAAAGATGCCGCCTAAACCCTTCAGCCTAAAGCAGAGTAATAATTATAACATTCATAACCGGAGCATCTCGTGATAAACGCCAATTCAAATAAGCTTTTTCCATCAGCCAGCCGCCGCGTCAAAATTATTTTTATTGTGCTAAGCAGTTTATTTCCGCTCGCCAGCCAGGCCGCGGCCACCCTGCTGGATGCCTTCACCTATGGCAAGGTTTCCGGCCAACTGCGCTACCGTTTTGAAAATGTCGATGCCGACGCATTCGATAAAAATGCCAAGGCCTCCACACTGCGCACGCAATTGGGCTACACCACGGACAGCTACCAAGGCTTCGCCGCCTTCCTGCAATTCGAGAATGTATCCGTCATCGGCAATGAGTTATACAACAGCACCGCGAACGGCCGCACGCAATACCCGGTGGTGGCAGACCCCGACGGCACGGAAGTCAATCAGGTCTGGTTGAGCTACGAGACACCGTATAGCACAACCTTGAAGTACGGCAGACAAGGTATCAACCTGGATAATCAGCGCTTTGTCGGCACCGTGAATTTCCGCCAGAACGAGCAGAGCTTCGATGCCTTTTCACTGGTGAATACTTCACTGCCCGACACGACACTGTTTTATGCACATGTCAATAACGTGAACCGCATCTTCGGTAACGGTAATCCCAATCCGCTGCTGGCCAATACACGCACGGATACCGATTTAATCAACCTCGGCTACAAGGGGTTTGGCATCGGCACCCTCACAGGCTATGCCTACCTACTGGATTTCGACAAGGTGCCACTCGCATCGCACAAGGACCTAGGGCTGCGCCTCGATGGAACCCGCAAATTTAAGGGCAATATGAAACTGCTTTACACGGTAGAATACGCAAATCAAAGCGACTACGCAGGCGGCGCTGAAACCAATGATGCCGATTACGCCCTGGTGTCACTCGGCGTGGAAGTTAAGGGCATTCAGCTCAGGGCAAATTACGAACTGCTCTCCGGTGACGGCGTGTACGCCTTCCAGACCCCGTTCGCCACACTACATGCCTTCAATGGCTGGGCCGACCGTTTTCTGGTCACACCACGTGATGGCATTCGGGATATTTTTGTGAGCGCAGGCAAGACTTTTTATGGCATCAATCTGCTCGCCATTTATCATGACTACTCATCGGATAATCTCGACTACGATTTCGGCACGGAATGGAATCTGGCAGCCAGCAAAAAGGTTACTAAATATTTCACCATAAAAGCGGAATATGCCAATTTCAATGCCGACAGGAATATACAAAACATCGCACGTAACGTCGGTGCCAGATCCATTCAAACGCAAGATGCACAGATCGTATGGCTGACGGCAGATCTACAGTTTTAAAAGGCTTATCACCGGCGTTAAATTGGGAATTCAATATCACATTGACAGGTGAGTTAAGCACCCTTCTCCCGGCCACTGCCATTACCGGCGTTATCCTCGCAGGTGGACGGGCGCGCCGTATGAACGGGGCAGATAAAGGGCTGCTGGAGTTTGCAGGAAAACCATTGGTGGAGCATGCACTGGCTCGGTTGGCACCACAGGTAAATAAAGTCATGATTAACGTCAATCATAATCACGCGCACTACATTCGCTACGGCCTTACCTTGGTGGCTGACAAGCTTGACGGCTACTGCGGTCCACTGGCAGGGATGTACAGTGCACTCTGTGCAATGCAGACTGACTATCTCGTCACAACACCCTGCGATTCGCCTCTGATTCCTGATAATTTAGTTCAGCGTATGACGATGACGCTGATGAGAGAAAATACGCAACTGTGTACAGTGCATGATGGCGGGCGCTTGCAGCCCATTTATACCTTGATCCATCGCGCCCTTGCTGCCGACCTGCACTTTTACCTCCTGAGTGGAGGACGCAAAGTAGAGGACTGGTTGCGGCGTCATCGTTTTGCGGTGGCCGACTTCTCCGATCAACCCGAGGCATTTCTAAATATCAACACGCCTCTTGACCACCGGTTGTGCGAGGAGCGATATGCGCGTACATCGGTCGATGTCACCACGGCACTGAATAACCAAGAAATCTCTGAACAAATCGGAGGTTCCTTATAAATAAACATGACGACCACTCAGGCCACCATCCAATGCAACACCGCTGTAATCCCACTCCTCGTTAAAGCCAAGCGCCGATCTATGACTTACGATTACCTTCCCGATAGGTCTTCTTTCCGTAATCAAAGGCATTCTCCGCCGCATCTTGCCCGCGACTCAACCACTCGCCACCCTTTTCAGCCAGCCCTTCGGCCTGATCGCTGAATTCCTGTGCCTTGGCCTTAAAATAATCGCGACCCTCATCGGCGCGGTCATGGATTAATTTACGCGTTTCCACACCCGCACGCGGCGCGAGCAGCAGGCCTGCAATAGCCCCTACGCCCAGCCCCAATAGTACATAGCCAAAATTAGATCCATTCGAGTTCATAAGCATCTCCTTAGTTTTATAATCACTTCGCCTCTTTAGCCATAATAAGCAAATGGCTTCCATTTTTATGACAACGGATTTTGCCCAATGACACAAAAATTATTGTTGAAGCTTTGAAGCTGGCTAGATTCTTATCAAGCTGCCGAGACCCGCACGTTCCAGGGCCTTATTGAGATGGCGACGTATGGCATGGGCATCTTCGAATTGCAGCGCCTCTTCCAGCAGGCGTTGCGCCTGTACCCGGGTGAAATTGCGCATAACCCACTTCACGCGTGGCAGGCTGACCACACTCATACTTAAACTATCAATACCCATCCCCAGCAACAAGATAGCCGAGGCCGGGTCACCGGCCATTTCTCCGCACACGGTTACCGGTTTGTGATGACGATGCCCGCCCGCCACCACCTGCATCAGCGCCTGCAACACGGCCGGATGCAGGCTGTCATACAGCTCTGCAACCCGCGCATTATTGCGGTCCACCGCCAGCAGATATTGAGTGAGGTCGTTGGTGCCCACCGAGAGAAAATCGACGCGCTTGGCAATGATATCGGCTTGGTATACGGCGGAAGGCACCTCGATCATCACCCCCACGCGCGGCATCACAATGGATTCCCCCGCCTCGATCAGTTCATCATAGGCACGCTTGAGCAGCTTGAGCGTGTCATCCACTTCGGCCACCGTGCTAATCATGGGTAACAGCAATTGTAAATTGCTCAGGCCGGTACTCGCGCACAACATCGCACGCAGTTGCACGAGAAATATTTCCGGGTGATCCAGGGTTATGCGTATGCCGCGCCAGCCCAGGAACGGGTTGTCTTCATGGATAGGAAAATATGGCAGCGACTTATCTCCACCCACATCGAGCGTGCGCAGAGTCACCGGTTTGGGTGAAAAGGCCTCCAACACCTGACGATAAATTAGCCGCTGCTCCTCTTCCCCGGGAAAGCGTTCGCGCACCATAAAGGGAAACTCGGTGCGATACAGGCCGATGCCTTCCACGTCACTATTTTGCGAGATGCTAAGGTCGGACAGCAGCCCCGTATTGGCATACAGAGGCATGCGATAACCATCCGGCGTCTCGGACGGCAGGTCACGCAGCTCGGCCAATCCTGCGGCCAGCACGGCCTCCTCCCGCATCAACTGCATGAATTCACTGCGCACGACCGGCGGAGGTTCGATGTGTACGCGGCCTTGATAACCGTCCAGGATCAACTCACACCCGTCGATGCGCCCCACATTCAAATCGCTGGCACCCATCACTGCGGGCACACCTAAGGTGCGCGCCAGGATAGCAACGTGCGATGAGCTGGAACCGCGCACCGAGACCACACCGGCCAGATGCCCATCAGGGACCTCGGCGAGCATCGATGCGGTGATCTCTTCGCCGACAATAATGGTTTGCACGGGATATTGCAGCGTGTGGCGGGTATCGGTTTGCAGATAGGCCAGCAGACGCAGACCCAGGTCGCGCACGTCGCTGGCGCGCTCGCTAAGATAAGCATCGCCCATCGCCTCGAAGGCGCGCGTATGCTCATTGATCGTTTCGCGCAGGGCACCCTGCGCCCAGTTACCGTCTCGTATACGCGCCAAGGTTTTGCCCACCAGGCTCTTGCCACTGAGCATCTGCAGGTAGGCATCGAACAAGGCAACGTCTTCACTGGGCAATGCCGCAGCGATACGCAGCGATAGGGCTTGTATATCTGCATACACCTTGGCTACGGCCTGTTGAAAGGCCTCCACCTCGGCTTCGGCATCGTCCACCTTGCGATCCGGGATGGCATTCAGATCGGCCGGCGGATAAATGGCAACCGCCGTGCCCATGGCAATGCCCGGCGCACCGGGCAGACCTTGAATATAGCGCACCGCACGTCGCCGTTCACCGTGCAACCCGCTGATGCCGCCGCTCGCCTCGGCATGGGCGATTGCGCCCGCCAACTGAGCGGCTATAGTCACCAATAAGGTAACCTCACCCTCGTCGAATTTACGCCGCGCGCGTTGGCGCACCACTAACACGCCCAACACCTTGCGATGGTGGATAATTGGCACACCCAGAAAGGCGTGATAGCGTTCCTCGCCGGTCTCGGCGACAAACTGGTAGCGTGGGTGATCGGGGGCATTGTCCAGATTGATCGGCTCGGCACGCTCGCAGACCAGACTGACCAGCCCCTCGTTAATGCCGAGCCGCACTGCACCGATGGCCTCAGGATTCAAGCCATCAGATGCCATCAGGACGTGTTGCTGTTGCAGGAAATTCGTGAGGTATACCGAACAGACATCCGCCGCCATGGCCTGCTTGACGCGCCATACGATAATTTTGAGGGCCTGCTCAAGGTCTTGAGCGGCATTAACTTCCTGTACGATACGCCGCAATACCTCGAGCATGTGTATTCTCTAGCTGGTCTTAGCGGGTTGCGGGTTGACGTGGTTCGTCGGCATTTCGGGCGAAATTCCCGTAAGTAAGGGGGCCAATTCGCGCAAGGCCTGTTCGTAAACCTCGCGCTTAAAGGCCACGACCTCTTGCAGTGGTGCCCAGTAATCCACCCAGCGCCAGCGGTCAAACTCCGGTTTGGCGCTTAAATTCAGCCGTACCGCCTTTTCGCTGGCCAATAGGCGCAACAAAAACCATATCTGCTTCTGACCGATATAAAGTGGATTTTGATGATGACGGATGAGATTTTGCGGAAGTTCATAACGCAGCCAGTCGCGTGTACTGCCGATGATGCGCACATCGCCGGGCAGCAGGCCGATCTCCTCTTTCATCTCGCGATACATGGCCTGCTCCGGTGTCTCGTGCTCGGCCATGCCACCTTGCGGAAACTGCCAGGCCTTCTGGCCAATACGGCGTGCCCACAGCACCTTATCGTGCTGATTGCTCAGGATGATGCCAACATTAGGTCTGTAGCCATCTAAATGAGTCACGTGCGCCGGCTCAGAATGGTTGAATTAGCTGCATTGTTCCATAAAGATTAAATTTAGCAAACGGTCTTTGCTAATTATTTTTATGGATGAGAAGGAAGGATGATGATTTCACGCGCGCGACAAGCCTTGTAGAATGCGTCTAAACTTTTTTACGTTAGCTCTGCCGACAAAGCGGCACCACAACGACCACGGAGAACGATGTGAGTCTGGCAATATTTGATTTGGACAACACCTTGCTGGGGGGTGACAGCGATTATCTGTGGGGTTCGTTCCTGATCGAGCATGGCATCGTCGAACGCGCCTTGTACGAACGCGAGAATCAGCGCTTCTATGATGAGTACCTCACCGGCACCCTCGACATTCATGCCTTCCTCGAATTCCAACTGCGCCCCTTGGCTGCGCATGACATGGCGACGCTACATGCTTGGCGCAGCCAGTTTTTACAGGAAATGATACAGCCGATTATCCTGCCCAGGGCACGCGAGCTTGTGCAAAGGCATCGGGCGCAAGGCGACGAGCTGTTGATTATTACCGCCACCAACCGCTTTATCACGGAGCCGATCGCCGCAGAATTCGGCGTAAGCGAATTGCTCGCCTCCGATCCCGAGATACGGGACGGACGCTACACAGGTCGTGTCGAAGGGGTGCCGTGTTTCCGCGAAGGCAAGGTTACACGGCTGGAGACTTGGTTAGGCGGACGGGGTGTTACTCTGGAGGGTAGCTGGTTTTACAGCGACTCGCATAACGATGTGCCGCTATTGGAAAAGGTCAGCCATGCGGTTGCCGTCGATCCTGACGAAAAATTGCAGCGACATGCCCTGCAGCAGGGTTGGCCCATCATCAGCCTGCGGTAGTTAGGCTATTTTTTATCACCCTACCCTCTAGGGGGATACGCTACGCTTGATCCGACCTACATTTCTGTAGCGTGCGCTGTGCGCACG
>JAYSPZ010000189.1:0-5244 GCA_043721815.1 Gammaproteobacteria bacterium
AGCGGCCACGGCGTGAATGGTTTTACGCTGGATCAAAATATCGGTGAATTCATTCTCACCCATCCTGATATGAAAATCCCGGAAGACAGCCACGAGTTCGCCATCAACTCATCCAATTCGCGTTTTTGGGAAGAACCGGTCACGCGCTATGTGGACGAATGCCTGGCGGGTATCGACGGGCCGCGCAAGAAAAATTTTAATATGCGCTGGGTGGCTTCCATGGTCGCCGAGGTGCACCGCATCCTTATTCGCGGCGGTGTATTCATGTATCCGAAAGATACTAAAGACCCCGACAAGGCCGGCAAGCTGCGTCTGATGTACGAGGCCAATCCCATGTCGCTGATCGTGGAACAAGCGGGCGGTGTCAGTTCCACCGGACGCGATCGTATTTTGGATCTACAGCCTGATGCCTTGCATCAGCGTGTACCGGTGATTCTCGGCTCCAAGAACGAAGTCAACCGGATCATTGCCTATCATCATATCGGGTAACTACGAAGGGTCTGATTTTCGATAAGCAATGGCTGCGCTGCGCATGACTGGATCGGCTAAATACGCTATCCTTGGTGTCCACTTGAAGTCAATTTTCGTATATTCTTGCTTATCCATTCGTGCGCATCCAACGGCGCATGGGTCGCCCGTCTTATCCACAGCTTAGCCCGGAGGTTTTCACATGGACTACACCCGCGTTATTCCGATTGCCGTCTTTCTCACAAGTCTCAGCTCCGTACCTGCACTGTCCGCTGAACAAGCGCCACCACCACAGAAAGAGCGATCCGCTGCCGCAAAAAATAACGATGTCGCGGCGTTGACGCAAAAAGCCGAGGCGGGCGATGTCGCTGCGCAGTTTAAGTTGGCACGCGCGTATGACAAGGGTGAAGGTGTCGAGCAGGATTTTGCAGCGGCAATGAAATGGTATACCAAGGCCGCCGAGCAAGGTGACCCCAAGGCTCAGACCAACCTGGGCTTCATGTACGCCGATGGCCGGGGCGTTGAGCAAAACTACGCCGAGGCCGCGAAGTGGTATCGCAAGGCCGCAGAACAAGGGGACGTAATCGCGCAAACCAACTTGGCGGGCATTTATGCTGAAGGGCTGGGCGGCGTAAAGAAAGATGGAGCCGAGGCCCTGAAGTGGTACCGTAAGGCTGCGGAACAAGGCTCCGCCCACGCCCAAAACAAGCTGGGGTTGATGTATGCGCGGGGTGAGGGCGCGGCAAAGGACGATGCCGAGGCCGTGAAGTGGTTTAAGAAATCGGCGGAGCAGGGCTTTGCCGAGGGTCAGCACGATTTAGGCGTAATGTACGAAGAGGGCCGTGGCGTTAAACAGGACTATGCCGAGGCGGCCAAGTGGTATCGGCGCGCGGCAGACCAGGGCTATGGTTACTCACAGAACAATCTGGGGTGGATGTATGCCACGGGTCGCGGTGTGCCCAAGGATACGAAGGAATCGGTAAAATTGTTCAAGAAGGCAACGATTTCCATGCGCCAGCAAGCCACCCGGTAAACATTCTCTTTGATCTTCGCAAAGGCCTATTTTACCGAGGACTCCAGTGTATCCCAGCGCAAATAAGCCTTCTGCAACTCGGCATTAATAGTGTCGATCTGTTGGGTGACCGCGTTGAAACTCTGCGGATCGCGCTGATAAAGATCCACCTGCGCCAGGGCGGCATGCAGGCGGGTCTGCTCATCCTCCAGTTCTTCGATGCGTGCCGGTAGTGTTTCCAGTTCGCGCTGCTCTTTGTAGGCTAATTTGGGACGTGCCTTTTTCGCCGCTATTTTTACCTCAGCCTGCGCGACACCTGTCTTGGGCAAGGCTGCCTCTGTTGGGCGCGGGCGCTGACGCAGCCAGTCTTCATAACCGCCAACATACTCCTGTACCCTACCCTCCCCTTCAAACACGAGCACGCTGGTCACCACATTATCCAGAAAGGCGCGATCATGGCTGACAAGCAACAGCGTACCTTGATAGGAAACAAGCAACTCTTCCAATAATTCCAGCGTCTCAATATCCAGATCATTGGTCGGCTCATCCATCACTAACAAATTGGCGGGCTGCGTAAACAGGCGCGCCAGGAGTAGACGATTGCACTCGCCGCCCGATAGCGACTTTACCGGCGAGCGGGCGCGCTCGGGCGCAAATAAAAAATCGCCCAGATAGGAGATGATGTGCCTGGACTTACCGTTAATCGTGACCGTATCACTGCCGTCC
This sequence comes from Gammaproteobacteria bacterium, assembly GCA_043721815.1. GTDB lineage: Bacteria > Pseudomonadota > Gammaproteobacteria > SURF-13 > SURF-13 > JBDSTW01. Next base: position 2,207 of record JAYSPZ010000189.1, read on the forward strand.
GCGATATTGTCGATCACCGAACGCTCTGGGTCGAGATGTGCGCGCAGTTGATCGAAGTAAGCGACTTGTAGTTTGGTGCCGTGACGCACTGCACCCTTATCGGGTTCGGTCTCACCCAGCAATAAGCGCAGCAGCGTCGTCTTGCCCACACCGTTGGGCCCGATCAGTCCGATGCGATCACCGCGCAGCATGCGCAGTGAAAAATCCTTTATCAGCGGCGTGCCGTCGTAGGATTTACCGATATTCTCGGCCTCGATCACCAGCTTGCCGGAGGTCTGGCCCGCGTCAAGATCGAGGCGCACCTTGCCGGCCTGTGTGCGGCGCCTGGCGTGTTCTTCGCGTAATGCGTAAAGGGCACGCACCCTGCCCTCGTTGCGCGTGCGTCGCGCCTGAATGCCCTTGCGTATCCACACCTCTTCCTGTGCCAGCCGTTTGTCGAACTTGGCGGCGTGGTCGGCCTCAACAGCGAGGTTTTCCTGTTTCTTTTGCAGATAGTGTTCGTAATCGCCAGGCCATGAACTCAATTGGCCGCGATCCAGCTCGACGATGCGCGTGGCCAGGTGTTTGAGCAGGGTACGATCATGAGTAATGAATAGCAGCCCACCGGTGAAATTCAGCAGCAGCTCCTCTAACCACTGGATGGCCTCTATATCGAGATGATTGGTAGGCTCGTCGAGCAGCAATAAATCGGGTTCGGACACCAGGGCCTGCGCCAGTGCCACGCGCCGTTTCCAACCACCGGACAATTCGTCCAGCAATTTATCGGCCGGTAACTTAAGGCGATCAAGGATGGTCTCCATACGCTGCTGGAAACGCCAACCGTCCTGGGCCTCCAATTCATGCTGCAAATCGTGCATGCGCTCCAGGAGCGCATCGTGTCCGCTGTGCTGGCCACCCGTAGGCTCTGCACCCAGCAACGTAATCGTATGATGATAGGCACCCAGAATAGTACCGAGCGAACCCAGACCCTCGGCCACGGCATCGAACACCGTGCGACCTTCCCCTGAGGGCAAATCCTGGGCGAGATAGGCGATGCGCAATCCAGAGGGGCGACGCACCACCCCGTCATCCGGCAGTACCGTACCGCGAATAATCTGCATCAGGGTGGACTTGCCCGTGCCATTGCGGCCGATCAGACAGACGCGCTCACCGGCATCGATCACCAGGTCCGCAGCATCCAGCAGGGCATGATGGCCGAAGGCAATAGAGACCTTTTCAAAACTGATAAGAGGCATGGTAACTTTACTATGTGCAGTGATTGGAGGGCGGAATAAGACGGGTTTTATTCAGAGCGGTTTCTGTGTTGCAACTATTCCGTAGGCGATCAGTAAGGCGATGTACATCCAAGGCGTATGCTTCAATACAACAAAGGGCGCGGCCTATCCAAGCACTGCGCCCTCGCAAGCCAAATCGATCTACTTCGTCTGCATGGATTCCGGGGTAACCCTGCGGTTATCCTCGCCGCCGATACGCAGGTAGGCATATTCTTCAGGTTCCAGCATCTTGCTGTCATTTTTATCCATGTATTGAAAAACAACCGGCAAGCCCTTCAATCCCTTCGCCTCTTCCATGTTTATCAGGCCGTCTTTATTCGTATCCAAGACCTCAAAGGGCGGGGCGGCCGACGCGGTGCCGGCAAACAGTAAGCCCGCCAATGAAGTCAGGGCCAGGCTCATCACTAATGATGTTTTCATAGGATCCTCATCGGGCTGCAAAAATAGTAGCGACACTCGGCAGTTTGGTCACGAGCCTCATTTTAACGCTTTTGGAGAACAGTGGCACAACTTATAAGACAGCCGAAGCGGGTGAAGATTGCATGTAACCCGAGGATTTATGCCGTTCGCGCCGCAGGCTTAGCGGTACTTACCAATAGCACCCCCGCCAGGATAAGCAATATACCGAGCCCCTGCCCTATGCTCAATGTCTCGCCCAGCACCCACCAGCCCAGCACTACCGCCACCACCGGATTAACGTAGGCATACGTGCCTAGCTGCGCGGGGGTAACGGTATGCAACAGCCAGATGTAAACGGCATAAGTCGTGGAGCCAAAAACGATCAAATAAGCGAGCGCACCCGAACCGTTCAGCGTCCATGTCCAGCGTGGAACCTCTCCGGCGGCAAGGCCGATGCCGCACAGAATAACTCCGCCGATTAGCATTTGCATGGCGGCGGCCATCAAGGGCGGTGCGCGGGTGGGACGGCGCTTTCCGTAAATTGAACCGGATGCCCATAGCAAGGCGGACAGCATAATAGCAATTTGGCCGCCCATATGGTCGAATGACAATCCCTGTCCGTGCGGAAACATTAGTACCGCAACTCCAAAAAATCCGACCGCCAGCCCCAGGATTGCCTGCTTGGCCAAGGCCTCGCCTTGGGGTCCTACGGTACCGAGCGCGGCGATCCACAAGGCCGTGGTGGCTATGATTAATGCGGTCTGATTTGACGGCACCCACTGTTCGCCCCACACCACGAGGCCATTCGCGCCGACCAGTAGTAATACGCCGACGATGGTAATGCCCTTCCAATCACTCCATGAATTTGGGAATGGCAAACCCTGCCAACGTGCATACATCCCCAAGGCCACACCCGACACCACAAAGCGCACCCCAGCAAACAGTGCAGGCGGAAAATCGGCTACGCCGATGCGGATCGCCAAATAGGTCGAGCCCCAGACCAGGTACACGGTAAGGAAGGCCAGCATGATCTTAAGGCGCAAGCTAAGCTTGGGCCTACAGACGGGCATTATTTTTGTTGCTATAAAACTGCATAATCAACACATTATACAGCTTAATTAAGGCTTGGCTTAGCTAAGCAGGTCGGAACAAGCGGAGCGGATCCGACGCTCATCCTGACGGCTTGAGCCGACCTACGGGGCTTCTCCCATGCCGATGAATGCCGGGCTTGCTACTGTGCCCTTGGCCGATTCTGGCTGTATAATGCAGGCCCCGGAGAGGTACTCGAAGCGGTCATAACGGCACCGACTCGAAATCGGTTGGGCGGCAACGCCACGTGGGTTCGAATCCCACCCTCTCCGCCAA
>JAYSPZ010000190.1:0-4700 GCA_043721815.1 Gammaproteobacteria bacterium
ACGATCATCGCGTGAGTTTTTTGGGCGACACGCATCCGGTCTTTGCCGGCAGCGTGGTCAAGGCCATCGCCTCGGCGCTCTACACCTATCCGCATATCATGACCCGTCTGGGCAAGCCTGATTCCAACGCGACGCTTGCCGATTACGCGGAGTTTCGCCAGCGTATGTCGCATTTGTTACAGCCGCGCGTGATACGCGTTACACGTCACAGCCCGAGCGTGGTCGAGGTGCAGGTGCGTGCGCCGATGGCAGCACGCAACCTGCGCCCCGGGCAATTCTTTCGCCTGCAAAACTTCGAAAGTCTGAGTCCTTTAGTCGAGGGCAGTCGCCTGCAAACCGAGGCCATGGCGCTGACGGGCGTGCCCATGGAGTCCGATCCCGATTGCATAGCGTTGATGGTGCTTGAGGTGGGCGCGAGTTCGCGGCTGTGCGCGACCCTGCACGAGGGCGAACCGATAGTGCTGATGGGACCGACCGGCAAGGCCACCGAGATTCCGCACGGCGAGACGATACTCGTCGCGGGCGGACGGCGCGGCGCGGCGGTCATGGTCAGCCTCGGCCCCGCCCTGCGCCGAGCCGGAAACCGGGTCATCTACTTCGCCGGATTCCGCACCGCCGACGAACTCTATCTGGAAGAGCAACTGGAAAACGCCGCCGATATGGTGGTTTGGTGCACGGCGAGCGGCCCGCCCATCGTCCCGCGTCGCGCGCAGGATCGTTCGGCATCGGGTGATTTTATCGACATCGTGCGCCGCTACGCGGACGGCCTGCTGGAGCCTGAAGGTGGGCGACCGGCATTCCAGTTACAGAAGGTCGATCGCATCCTGGCGATAGGCAGCGAGCGCTTATTGCGCATGGTGCAGGAAGAGATGCACGGCAGGCTGACGAGTTATTTCAACCCGCGCGTCAAGGCCATCGGTTCGGTGGGCAGCCCGATGCAATGTATGCTACAAGGTGTGTGTGCGCAATGTCTGCAATGGCAGGTCGACCCTGCGACCGGCAAACGTGTACGCACGGTGTTTTCCTGCGCCGGGCAAGATCAACCCTTAGACTGGATCGACCTCGACAATCTCGATGCCCGCCTCGCGCAAAATCGCCTGCCCGAGCATTTGACTAATCTGTGGCTGGATTACCTGTTCGCACGCAGCGCGATAAAACACGTTTAAACTATAAGGAAATTCTGATAGGCCTCTATCCCTTCTCCCCTTGCGGGAGAAGGTTAGGATGAGGGGTGATCTATTACCCCCTACCATTAATTAGCGATTTAACCGGCACGATTAAAAAGGAACACATTGGACACTTTCATCTACATCGAGGCGCTCGTGCTCGGCCTGCTCGAAGGCTTCACCGAATTCCTGCCCATTTCCAGCACCGGCCATCTGATTATCGCTGCGGACTTGCTGGGATTTACCGGAGAAAAGGCCAAGACCTTTGAGATAGTCATTCAACTGGGCGCGATCCTGGCGATCTGCTGGCACTACCGGGCCAAGATAACCGAGCTTGCATGCGGCTTGCCCGCCGATGCAAAGGCGCAGAGTTTTGTCTTCAACTTATTTGTGGCCTTTGTTCCTGCCGCACTGCTGGGCCTGCTGCTGCACGGCTATATCAAAGAATATCTATTCAACCCGTTCAACGTCGCCATCGCCCTGATTATCGGCGGCGGGATTATCCTGCTGATCGAGCGACGACCCTACCTTCCGCGCATCCATACGATGGACGAGCTGCGCTGGACAGATGCCCTGAAGATCGGCTGCTGCCAGGCCTTCTCGCTCATCCCCGGCACCTCGCGCTCCGGTGCCACCATTATGGGCGGACTGGTGTTCGGCCTGTCGCGCCAGGCGGCGACGGAATTTTCCTTCTTCCTCGCCATCCCCACCATGTTCGCCGCGACACTTTACGATCTTTACAAGAATTGGAATTTATTGCAGGCACACGATGCCGGTTTATTTGCAGTGGGTTTTCTGGCCGCATTCGCAAGCGCGTTTATCGCCGTGAAATTCCTGCTGCACTATATCGCTAATCACAGCTTCAAGGCATTTGCCTATTACCGAATTGTTTTTGGTTTGGTTGTTCTTATTTATTTTTGGTAGATCAATGTCATTCCACCAATATTCTTGAAATTATCCCCCTTTGCAAAAAGGGGGATAGGCCTTCATCCGCCTTCGCCAATCACATCTACCCCTTTAGGTGGGATAAAGTTGAACTGGTCGGCTTCAACATCGGGATTGCGGCGCAGTTTGCTAAAATTCAGCTTGGTGGTCTGGCCGAAATTATCCAGCAATTCCAGCACCTCGATATCCTCTTTTCCAAAACCCAGGCGCACACGCTCAAAGCCGCTGTCGCCCCCCTTGGGTTTCAATTCAACCCATTCCCGGCTATCGATGATGCCCAGGTCGGTAATCATGAAATTATCTTTTAGGGGGCGGTCGCCGCTCAGCAATAGGGCCGGTGTATCGCCCAGCGTTGCATCCATGGGCTTGACCGTGGCCTGTTCCAATTCGCTGTCGTAAATCCAGATCTTTTTGCCATCGGCGACGATCAATTGTTTGAACGGCGCAACATAATCCCAGCGAAATTTTCCGGGCCGCTGCATGACCAGCGTACCCTCGGCCTCCTTTACCGGCTTGCCTTTATCATCCAATAAAACCTGGTGAAAATCCGCTTTCATGGATTTTATATTGGCAAAGAAATCGTCCAGCTTATCGGTGGCGGGACCGGCGAATACGGTAAATGGCAACAATAAAACAATGCTAAACCCGAACACCCGGTTAAAGTAGTTCATTTCATCTCCATGGAATGTTTGGTGGCCTAAAAAAGCTACACGAGCTTGACTGAAAGGCACTCTGAATAAATCCTACTTGCGTCATTCCCGCGCAAGCGGGAATCTAGGGTTTTCTTAATTTTGTCTATAGCTTCTGGATTCCCGCTTGCGCGGGAATGACGGCTTAATCTGGGTACTTATTTAGCGAGTACTTAATTTAGCGAGTACTTAATTTAGCGCCTAAGCTTTAGACGGCGGCGGGGCCAGAACCTCGCGGCTACCGTTTGATTGCAACGGCCCTACGACACCCGATCGTTCCATATCCTCAATGAGGCGCGCCGCGCGGTTATAGCCAATCTTGAGGCGCCGCTGAATACCGGAGATCGACGCGCGCCGCGTTTCGGTCACGATGAACAAGGCCTGATCGTAGAGCGGGTCAGCCTCTGCATTAGAGGCCTCTTCACCCGGATAGTTGCCCTCTTCCTCACGCGCGCCCTGAAGTATTTCTTCCCTATAATCAGGTTCCCCGCGCCGCTTGAGATGATCGACGACTTTATGCACTTCGTGGTCGGCGACGAAGGCACCGTGTATGCGCACCGGGACGGCCGTGCCCGGCGGCAGATAAAGCATATCGCCATGGCCGAGCAACTGCTCCGCGCCCATCTGGTCAAGGATGGTGCGCGAGTCGATCTTGGAGGAGACCTGAAACGCGATGCGCGTGGGGATGTTGGCCTTGATGAGGCCGGTAATGACATCGACCGAGGGCCGTTGCGTGGCGAGTATTAAATGAATGCCCGAGGCGCGCGCCTTTTGCGCGAGGCGCGCAATGAGATCCTCCACCTTTTTGCCGACTACCATCATCATGTCGGCGAACTCATCGACGAGCACAACGATATAGGGCAAATGCTGCAAGCGCGGGACCTCTGTACCGGGGGCAAACTTGGCAAACGGATCCAGCAATCCGCCGGTCTTCTCTGCCTCTTTAATGCGCTGGTTGTAGCCGGTGATATTGCGCACGCCGAGCGTCGCCATCACGCGGTAGCGCTTGTCCATCTCGGCCACGCACCAGCGCAGCGCATTCGCGGCCTCTTTCATGTCGGTGACTACGGGTGTCAATAAATGCGGGATGCCCTCATAGACCGACAGCTCCAGCATCTTGGGGTCGATCATGATCATGCGTACATCGCTGGGTGATGCGTTGTAGAGCAGGCTCAGGATCATGGCGTTAATGCCTACCGATTTGCCCGACCCGGTAGTGCCCGCCACCAGCAAATGCGGCATTTTGGCCAAGTCCACGAGCACCGGCTGTCCGCTGATGTCCTTGCCCAGGGCCAAGGTCAACGGTGAGCTGGCGCTGTCGTAGGCCTTGGCCTGCAAGGTCTCGGAGAGGCGCACGATGCTGCGATGCTCGTTGGGTATCTCCAGGCCGATGACGGACTTGCCGGGAATAACCTCGACCACGCGCACACTGATTACCGACAGACTGCGCGCGAGGTCCTTGGCGAGATTGGTAATCTGGCTGACCTTGAGACCGGGCATGGGCTGCAATTCAAAACGCGTAATCACCGGACCGGGGTGCACGGCGACGACCTGTACCTCGATGCCGAAATCCTTCAGCTTGAATTCGACCTGCCGCGACATGGCCTCGAGCGCCGCCGCAGACATACCCTGTTTAACGGGCGCGGCAGGATCGAGCAGAGCGAGCGGTGGCAACGATGCGGGGTGATCGAACAGCGGCACCTGGCGTTCTTTTTGAACGCGCTCGCGTAGCTCGGTGGCCTTCATCACGGGCTCGATGCGCGGCGGCGGGCGGCTGGTAAACTTCTTCGTTTCGCTCTTCACCGTGTCCTCGCGCTGCAAACGCGCGCGCCGCCCCAGCCGGTATTCACGCAGGCGCGACCACAAGGGCCGCAAATAGCCGAGCAACGTGAGTACCAGA